>JAOPWK010000141.1 GCA_025965735.1 Frankiales bacterium | reverse complement strand
TGGCCGCCGACCTCATGCGCGGGCGGCGCTGCCGGTCATGACGTCGCCGCGGCCGGCAGCGGCGCCGATGCACCGGGCCCTGCGCCGTACTGCCCCACCTGCTCGTCGCCCTGCTCCGCCAGGGCCAGCACGACGGCCACCCGGCCGACACCACGGTCGGCGTTGTCGACGGTCGACACGTCGGCGGCGACGTCACGCTGGTCGCGCAGCGCCCGCACGAGCCCACCCGCCTGCGCCGAGCGGGCGGGACCCGCGACGACCGCACCTCGCGACCGGCCGTCGAAGGCCGCGGCCAGCGCGAGCAGCGCGTCGAGCTGCTGCCGTTCCGCTGCGGACGGGTCCTTCGCCGGACCGGGAGCGGTGAGCACGAGAACCATCGTGGCCGGCGTGATCTGCTCCTCCGCCCCCGGTTCGGCAGTGAAGCGCACCAGGTCGGCCTCCTCGAAGGCGGACACGACCGCCTGCGCTTCGCCGGCGTCGACCGCCTTGGCGTCGGGGCCGACGGTGAGCGCGGCCGCCAGCTCCGCGGCGGCTCGCTCCACCGGCTCGCCGCTGGGGAGCTTCACGCCGGCGGGGACGACCTGCGCGACGAGGTCCTCCAGCAGCTGGCGCTGCTCGGGCTCTCCCAGCGCCGGTCGCACCTCGAGCGCACCGGTCACCGTGGCACCTGCGTCGGCGAGCAGCGGGCGCACCCGCTCGGCGAGGTCACCCGGGGTGTCCGGCATGGTCACGAGCAGGACGCGCTGGTCCTCGAGCTCACCGGCGACGAGCTGCGGGCCGATGCGCGTGGCGAAGTCGTCGGACGCGGTGACCTCACCGCGCAGCTGCTCGACGTCGCTCTCCAGGCTGCGCTTGTCGTCGGTCAGCCGGTTGATGCTCGTGCGCAGCCCGTCCTGGATGGGCCCGTTGAGCGCTGCCGTCCCCACGACGATGCCGACTGCCAGCGCCAGGAACACGGCGATGATGGAGACAAGGTGGTACCGGAAGTCGACCACGGGTCAGCTCTCCGTCCGGGTGGTGCGCAGCTGCCGGGTGCGGCTCGAGCCACAGGCCGGCAGGGTTGCTCGCACGTGGCTCGGGAGGGCAGGGAGGACGGCGGAGGACACGACGAGGAACGGTAGTCGCGGCGGTCGACCAGGTCCGGGACGACGCGCGGGGCGGGTCCCCGCACCCTCATCACGCCGCGAGCAGCTCGCGCAGCCGGCCGACCACGGGCCAGGCACCGTCCGTGGTGTTGGACAGCACCGTCCAGGTCACGCCGGTCGCCTCGTCACGGACGCTCTGGAACGAGATCCCGGCATCGGCGCCGAGGATCACGACGGCGTCGCCGGACGTGCGCAGCCAGAAGCCCAGCCCGTAGCGGGCCGACTCCGACGGCACGTCGCTGTGCGGGCGCACCATCTCCGCGAGCCGTTCCAGCGGGACGATCCGGCCGGCGTACAGGGCGGACCACAGCGCGGCGACGTCCGCCGCGGTGGTGGAGATGCCGCCGTCGCCCGTGCCGCGCACCGGCAGGTGCAGGACGTTCGTGCGCAGCCCGTCCGCGGCGAGATATCCCAGCGCCGCCCGCGCCGTCGGCTCGTCGGACCGCAGGAAGGCCGTGTCAGGCATGCCCGCCGGCTCGCACACGCGCGTCCGCACGAGCGCGTCGAAGGGGATGCCGCTGACCCGCTCCGCGATCAGCGCCAGGACGACGAACCCGCTGTTGTTGTAGGCGAAGCGCTCTCCCGGCGGGAACCGCTGCGCGTGCCCGTCCAGCACCGCGAGGTAGTCGCTCGTCGTCACCAGCCGGTGCACCGGCACCGGCATGACGTAGTCGGTCATCGACTCGACGACCTCCTCGTCGAAGTAGTCGCCGATGCCGGACCGGTGCGCGAGCAGGTGCCCGACGGTGACGGCAGCGTCGATCAGCGGCAGGTCGTCGCCGAGCACGGGGCGGACCGCGGTGGTCAGCTCGAGCAGGCCCTCCTCCACGAGGCTCGCCACCACCAGCGCCGTCAGGGTCTTGGTGCCGCTGGCGGTGCCGAACTGCGTGTCGACGGTGTTCGGGACCGCGTGGCCCCGGTGAGCGAGGCCGTACGCCTTGGCCAGCTCGAGCCGCCCGGCTCGGTCCACGCGGACCACGCCGGAGAAGCCGGTGGCGGACGCCACCTCGTCGATCGCGCTCTCGAGGTCGTCCATCCGCGGACCCTAGTGCCCGGCGAGCCGCCGCCGGTCCTCCTTCACGCTGCCTCGACAGCCGGTGGTCACACGCCGCCGCCGCCGTACGTCACCCGCGTGACGCCCCTGGAGAGGACGATGTGACCCGTGGACCAGACCAGCGCCGAGACCGAGCGCCCGCGCCTGGTGCGCATCGCCGGCCGGATGCTGGACGACGACGTCGAGGCACAGGACATCGTGCAGCCGGCCTGGCTGCGCCTGCCGTGCCAGGACCAGCAGATCGAGAACCTCCCCGGGTGGCTGACGACGGTGACCACGCGGCTGTGCCTGGACCGCCTCCGGGCGAGGGTGCCGGTGCCCGAGGAGCAGGTCGAGGTGGCCGAGCCGGCCGGTGACCCGGCCGACGAGGTGGCGCTGGCCGACACCGTCGGGCTCGCGCTGCGGGTGGTCCTGGACCGGCTGACCCCGGGTGAGCGGGTCGCCACCAGCATGAGGCCGAGGCACCACAGCAGCAGCGCGTCGGCGGCGCCGAGCGGCAGGGGCACGACGCGCACCAGCGCGAGGCCGGCGAAGAACAGCACCGCGAACAGGCAGCACTGCGCCTCGATCCACGCGAACCGGACCAGCTGCCGCACCCTCGGAGGCTAGCGCCGCGCTCCGGTCAGAACAGCCCGCGCAGCCAGAACGTGAAGCTCGCCCACTCGTCGGCGAGCAGGTCGCCGTACGCCTGCCCGGCCGAGGAGACGAACACCGCCGCGGCCATCGCGATGAGCGTCGCGAGCACGAGCAGCACCAGCGACCAGGCGGAGATGCGCTGCCGGTAGAGGCGGCTGACGCCCTTGGCATCGACGAGCTTGCCGCCGACCCGCAGCCGGGTCAGGAAGGTCGAGGCCATCCCCTGCCGGCCCTTGTCGAGGAACTCCACCAGGGTCGCGTGCGTGCCGACCGCGACGATGAGCTGCGCGCCGGCCTCGTCGGCGAGCAGCATCGCGACGTCCTCGCTGGTGCCGGCCGCGGGGAAGACGACCGCCTCCACCCCGAGGTCCTGCACCCGCTCCAGCCCTGGCGCGTGACCGTCGGCGTAGGCGTGCACCACGACCTCGGCGCCGCAGCGCAGCACCTCGTCGCTGACCGAGTCCATGTCGCCGACGATGAGGTCGGGCTGGTAGCCGTTCTCGCAGAGCGCGTCCGCCCCGCCGTCGACGCCGATGAGGATCGGGCGGTACTCGCGGATGTACGGCCGCAGCGCGCGCAGGTCCTCGCGGTAGTCGTAGCCGCGCACGACGATCAGCGCGTGCCGCCCCTCGAGCCGGGTGCGGATCGCCGGCACGCCGACGCCGTCCAGCAGCAGGTCCCGCTCCTTGAGCAGGTACTCCATGGTGTTCGCGGCGAAAGCCTCGAGCTGCGTCGCCAGTCCCGCGCGGGCCTCGGCGGCGGACGCCTCGACCGAGTCCGCGTCTTGCGGGGTCCCCGTGGCCAGGACCTGCTCGCGGTCGTCGTAGAGCGTGTCGCCGTCCAGGCGGACGACGTCACCCTCCTTGAGCTCGCCGAAGACGGTGTCGCCGACGCTGTCGAGCAGCGGGATGCCCGCGGCCAGCAGGATCTCCGGCCCGAGGTTCGGGTAGCGACCGCTGGTGCTGGGCGCGGCGTTCACGACCGCCGCGACCTTGCACTGCACCAGCGCGTCCGCGCTGACCCGGTCGATGTCGACGTGGTCGATGACGGCGATGTCGCCCGGGCGCAGCCGCTTGGTGAGGTTCTTCGTGCGCCGGTCGAGCCGGGCGACGCCGATGGTGCCGGGCAGCCGTTCGGCGTTCCGGCCACGTCGTAGCGCCGCGAGCCTCATCGCGACGAGTCTGCCAGAGCAGGACCAGGCGGCCGGGAGGCGCGCCCGGCGTCAGACGCCCCGGGCCGCCAGCGTCAGCTCGTCGACCGGCAGGCCCAGGAAGACGTCGACGCCGACCTTGATGGCCTTGCAGTGCGTCGCCTTGACCGTCTGCACCTCGGGGTTGGCGACCGCCGCCTTGTTGACGCCGTTCACGACCAGCTCGTAGTCGGTGACGCCCACCGGGTCGTCCCAGGACAGCGTCAGGGTGACCTTCCCGGAGGTGCCGACCGGCTTGCCGCGCAGGTCGAGGACGAACGTGCCGGCGTCCACCACCGCGTCGCCGAGCAGGCCGTTGCCCGCACCGACCGGCGTGGTGACGGTGCTCTCCACCGCGGGCGCACCCGGCTTGAGCACGGTCGCCCCGGACGGGGCCTTGCAGGCGGCGTTGACCGGCGCCTTGGTGGCCGCGAGGGCGGGACCTGCGGCGACGAGCAGGGACAGGCTGGCCGTGACGGCGAGGAGACGCTTCATGGACAGGGAGGTTCGCGGTCGACCCGCGTCCTCCTGCCTGTCGCGGAGGAGATTCGTCCGCAACGGGCGCGAGCCGCGACGCCCCACCGTCGCTGGCTCCCCGCGCGACTGCGGTGCCTCGCCCTCCTGCCTCAGCCGGCGGCGCGGTCCAGCGCCGCTGCGGCCAGCAGCTCCTCCGCGTGCCCGCGTGCCAGGCCGGTGTCGACGCCGGCCAGCATCCGGGAGAGCTCGGCGACGCGCTCCGCGTCGTCCAGCGTCACCACGCCGCTGCGGGTCACCGACCCGTCGCTGGCCTTGATCACCTGCAGGTGCCGGTCGGCGAAGGCGGCGACCTGCGGGAGGTGGGTCACCACGACAACCTGGTGGTCGCGGGCGAGCCGCGCCAGCCGCCGCCCCACCTCGACCGCGGCGCGGCCGCCGACGCCGGCGTCGACCTCGTCGAACACCATCAGCGGCACCGGGTCGGAACCGGCGAAAACCACCTCGACCGCGAGCATCACGCGGGACAGCTCGCCCCCGGACGCGCCCTTCTGCAGAGCCCGCGCCGGCGCCCCGGGATGCGGCTCGAGCAGCAGCTCCACGTCGTCGACCCCGTCGACGGAGGCCGCCAGCCGTCGCTCCCCCACCGGCAGGCCGTCCGGGTCCTCCCGCTGGGTCACCAGCGCGCTCACCTTGGCGTGCGGCATCGCCAGGTCGGTCAGCTCGGCGCTGACCGCCTTGCCGAACCGGGTGGCGGCCTTGCTGCGCGCGGAGCTCAACTGCTGGGCGAGCGTGCCGAGCGAGGCCTCCAGCGCCGCGTCCTGGTCCTCGAGGGCGGCGATGCGATCGTCGGCGCCGTCCAGCTCGAGCAGCCGGTCGCTCGCCCGCGCCGCCCAGGCGAGCACCGCGTCCAGGTCGTCCACCCCGTGCCGCCGCACCAGCGCGGTCAGCACGGCGAGCCGCTCCTGCGCGACCGAGAGCCGTACCGGGTCCGCGTCCACCGACGCCAGGTAGCTCGACAGCTCCAGCGCCACGTCCGTCACCAGGTGGCCCAGCTCGGCAAGCCTGCCCGCGAGCGCGCCCAGCTGTGCGTCATGGCCGGCAGCGCCCTCGAGCGCGCGCCGCGCCGCCGTCACCAGCGTCAGGGCGTCCTCGGCGTCCAACGCCGACTCGTCGCCGGTCAGCGCCTGCGAGGCGGTCGCCGCGGCGGCCCGCAGGTCGTCGGCGTTGGCGAGCCGCTCGATCTCGGCCACCAGCGCGAGGTCCTCGCCCACCAGCGGCTCGGCCGCCTCCACCTCCGCCAGCCCCAGCCGCAGCAGCTCCGCCTCGCGGTCGCGCTCGGCGGCCTCGGCCCGGAGCTGCTCCAGCGTCGCCCGTACGTCCCGCCACCGGGCCCAGTCCGCAGCGAACCGCTCCCGCAGCGCCACCACGGGCTCGCCGGCGTAGCGGTCCAGCGCCCCGCGCTGCTGCGCCGGCTTGAGCAGCCGCTGCTGGTCGCTCTGCCCGTGCAGCGCCATGACCTGTTCGCCCAGCTCACCCAGCACGCCCACCGGCACGCTGCGCCCGCCGAGGTGCGCCCGCGACCGGCCATCGCTGCCGACCGAACGGCTGACCAGCAGCGCATCGTCGTCCAGCTCGGCACCGGCGTCCGTGGCTCGGGCCACCGCCGCGTGGTCCGCCGGCAGCAGCAGCCGCCCCTCGACCAGCGCCCGCTCGGCGCCGGGCCGCACGCGACCGGCGTCGGAGCGCCCCCCGAACAGCAGGCTCAGCCCCTGCACGACCATCGTCTTGCCGGCGCCGGTCTCGCCCGTGACGACCGTGAGCCCAGGACCGAGCTGCAGCACGGCGTCGTCGATGACGCCGAGCCCGCGGATGCGCATCTCCTCCAGCACGGCCCACCTCCGGATCGCTCGTGCGTTCGAAGACTAGGCCGGAGGCGGGACGTTCTCGCGCACGCCGCGCCAGCCCTCCACAGGCAGTGCGAACTTCCTGACCAGGGTGTCGGTGAAGGGCTTGCCTCGGGTGCGTGCCAGCAGGACAGGGTCGCTCCCCCGCCGGATCTCCACGCGCGCGCCGTGCGGGAGGTCGCGCGTGCGCCGGCCGTCGCACGCGACGACCCCCGTGGTCCCGCTCGGCAGCACGTCGAGCGCGATCACCGACGTCGGCGCCGCCACCAGCGGCCGCGCGAACAGCGCGTGCGCGCTGATCGGGACCACCAGCAGCGCCTCCACCGTCGGCCACACGACGGGCCCGCCGGCGGAGAAGGCGTACGCCGTGGACCCGGTCGGCGTCGCAGCCACGACGCCGTCGCAGCCCCAGCGCGACAGCGGCCGGCCGTCGATCTCCACGAGCAGCTCGAGCATCCGCTCGCGGGCGGCCTTCTCGACGCTGCACTCGTTGAGCGCCCAGCCGGTGTCGACGACCTCGGAGTCGACCAGCACGTCGACGTCGAGCGTCATGCGCTCCTCGACCTCGTAGTCGCGGTCCAGCACACGGTCCAACGTGAGGTCCAGGTCGGCCGACTCCGCCTCGGCCAGGAAGCCGACCCGGCCCAGGTTCACCCCGAGCAGCGGTACGGCCGCCGCCCGCGCCAGCTCGGCCGCCCGCAGGATCGAGCCGTCTCCGCCGAGGACCAGCACCAGCTCGGCCCCCGCGGCCGAGCCCGGGCCGCCGTCGCAGTGCTCGATGCCGGTCAGGCCGATGTCCGCGGCCTCCTGCTGGAGGACGCGCACGGTCACGCCCGCCTGCTGGAGCCGGTGCGCCGCGTGCCGGGCAGCGTCGGCGATGTCGGGACGCCCGGTGTGGGCCAGCAGCAGCACGGAGCGAGGGGTCACGCCCGCGACCCTCTCACTGCGGCCCGTCGGCGATGGCGCGCTCCAGCAGCGCGTCGTCGAGCGGCGGCGCGCCTGCGGTCAGCCACAGGAAGTACTCCACGTTGCCGCTCGGCCCCGGCAGCGGGCTGGCCGTCACCGCACGGACGCCGAGCCCCAGCTCAGCGGCCTGCCGTGCCACGCCCCGTACCGCCTCCGCGCGCAGCCCCGGGTCCCGCACCACGCCGCCGCTGGGCAGCCGCTCCTTGCCCACCTCGAACTGCGGCTTGACCATCGGCAGCAGGTCCGACCCGGGCTTGCAGCAGCCGACCAGCGCGGGGAGCACCAGCCCCAGCGGGATGAACGACAGGTCGCTCACCACCAGGTCGACCGGCTCCTCGAGCGTCATCGAGCGGACGTTCGTGCGGTCGAGGACGGTCACCCGCTCGTCCGTCTGCAGCGACCAGGCCAACTGGCCGTAGCCCACGTCCGCGGCGACCACGTGCGCGGCGCCTCGCTTGAGGAGCACGTCCGTGAAGCCGCCTGTGGACGCGCCGGCGTCCAGCACCCGCTTGCCGGCCGGGTCGTACCCGAACGCGTCCAGCGCGCCCGCAAGCTTGTGCCCGCCACGGCTGACGTACGAGGGGCCGGCCGGTTGCTCGACCACCAGCGGTGTGGCGGCCTCCACGCCCGTCGCCGGCTTGGTGGCGACCGACCCGGCCACCTTCACCAGCCCGGCGGCGACCAGCTCGGCGGCCTGCTCCCGACTGCGGGCCAGGCCACGGCGGACGAGCTCGGCGTCCAGGCGGGCGCGGCGGGCCAGCTCAGGCCTCGTCGAGGGTGGCCAGCGCGTCCTGCAGCAGCCGGTGCACCTCGTCGAAGACCTCGACGTGCTCCCCGACGGGCCGTGACTCCAGCCCGTCGAGCCGGCTCAGCGCCGCCGCGACGGCCGGCGGCTCGACGGTGTCGGGGGCCGTCACGCGCTGGCCGTCGTCTTCGCCGGCGCCGTCTTCGCGGGAGCGCCGCTCGTCGACCCGGCCTTGGCCGGCGCCGAGGTCTTGGCCGCTCCGCCCGCCTTGGCCGCAGCCGACTTCGTCGCCGCCCCGCTCGCCTTTGCCGGAGCAGCCTTGGCAGCAGCCGGGCCGGCCTTCGCCGCAGCACTGCCTCCCTTGGCGCCCCCGCTGGCGCCGGCTCCACTGCCCTTGATCGGGCCAGCCTTCGCCCCGCCGGCCGTGGACGCCGCCCCGTTCGCCTTCGACCCGCCCGCCTGCGACCCGCCCGCCGTGGACCCGCCGGCCTTGGCCGCGCTGCCACCGAAGCCGGCACCTGCCTTGATCCTGGCCGCACCCGTGCTGGTAGTCGCGCCAGCGGCCTGCTCCGCCAGGCGGCTCTCCAGGGCCCGAACGCGCTCGGTCAGCGTCGTGACCTCGTCCGCGCTGGCGAGCCCGACGCGGCCCAGCGCCCGGTCCACCTCGTACCCGACGAGGGCCACGACGGCCTCGCGGTTCTGCCGCGTCTGCGTCAGCAGGTCCTCGGCCAGCGACGTGACCTGCTCCGCGGCCGCCTCGCCGGAGGCCACGAGGGCCTTGGCGGCCTCGACGGCGCGCTGGCGGGTGACCATGGTGACGCCTCCGGCCAGGGCCAGGTAGCTCTTCAGCGCATCGCGCACGGCGTGTACCCCTGTCGCTCGACGAGGCCCGGACGGTACCGCGGGAACCCGCACGACCGGGCTAGCGTGAGCGGGTGGCGCCGGGGACCGGGCGCGCGCGACGAGGAGGTGGGCGTGGCTTCGGTGCAGGAGTGCGAGAGCGCCCTGCTGTCGCTGGCGGAGAAGCTGGCGGCGGTGGACCCGGACGTCCGGGCGAAGTACGTCGTCAACCGGACCCTCGCGTGCCGCATCCCTGACCTGGACGTCGTGTTCCTCGCCACGCTGAACGACGAGGGCATTGAGCAGATCCGGTGCAGCGATGGCGACGCCACGGACGGCGTGCAGGTCCGGATCGCCGCGCAGAGCGACGACCTGCTCGCCCTGCTGGAAGGGCAGCTGTCGCCGCCCGTCGCCTGGGCGACCGGACGTCTGAAGGTGCAGGCCAGCCCGCTGGACCTGCTCAAGCTCCGCGCGCTGCTGTAGCCGCTACGGCAGCGCTGCCGGCACGCCCCGGTCGGCGCAGGCCCAGGCCAGCTCCGTCAGCGCCCGGACCCCGTCGTCGGTCGTCACCTCGCCGCGCAGCACTCCCGTCTCCAGCCGCGCCTCAGCCTGGCCGCAGCGCGCACTCTCACCGTCGACCTCGACTCGAGGTTGAGCGTGGAGCAGGCCGCGCAGGTCGCTCGCCACGTAGGTCGGGCGGCTTCCCGCTGGTGCCTGCACCAGCTCACGCAGCCTCACCACCCCGGTCAGGACGAGCAGGCTGTCCGCGCCGCCGCGCACTGCTCCGAGCACGTCGGTGTCCAGCCGGTCCCCGACGACCAGCGGCTGCTGGGCACCCACCCGCTCGACGGAGGCCCGGTGCAGCGACGGGTCGGGCTTGCCGGAGACCAGCGGCTGGAGGCCGGTCACCAGCCGCAGGGCCGCGACGAAAGCGCCGTTGCCGGGCAGCGGTCCGCGCGTCGTCGGCAGCGTCGCGTCGGTGTTGCCGACCACCCAGAGCGCACCTCGGTGCAGGGCCACGGCAGCCTCGGCGAGGTCGCTCCAGCTCGTGCCGGGCGCCAGCCCCTGCACGACGGCCGCCGGGCCTGACGGCCCCGCCTCGTCCACCGTCCGCACCGTCCGCAGACCGACGGACCGCACCTCGTCCGCCAGCGCGTCAGTCCCCACGACCAGCACGGCGGCCCCGGGCGGCAGCCGCTCCGCCAGCGCACGAGCCGCCGCCTGACCGCTCGTCACGACCTCGTGCGGCTCTGCGGGGATGTCCAGCACGCGAAGCTTCTGCGCCACGGCCGCCGGCGAGCGGGATGCGTTGTTCGTGACGTACGCGAAGCGCATCCCGGCCTCCCGCGCAGCGGCGACGCTCGTCGCCGCGTGCGGCACCGGCTCCTCGCCGAGGTACAGCACCCCGTCGAGGTCGCACAGCGCGGCGTCGTAGACCTCCGCCAGCGGGCGGTCGCAGGAGCCGAGCCGCAGCCCGCGCTCCTGAGGCGGCTCGCTCAGCGCTGGGCGGCGGTGAGCGCGGCGCGGGCGCCGCGCAGGGCCAGCGAGTAGTGCTGCACGTCCGGGCGCATCGCCGCGGCCAGCGCCAGGTGCTCCACCGCGGCCTTGAGGTCACCGGCCTTGGTGGCGGCCAGCCCCAGCCCGAACTGCGCGTAGTCGTCCGCCGGGTCGATGCTGATGATCCACTCGTAGTTCGCCACCGATTCGGTGTACATCCCGGCGTTGAACTGCGCGCGCGCCAGCGCCTCACGGATGGCCCTCGACTCCGGCTCGGCCTGGGCGCAGTGGCTGAGCAGCTGCACGGCGGCGTTGGTGTCGCCGTTGTCGAGCAGGTCGCAGCCGCGGATGTACCAGTCGTAGACCTCTCCGGAGGGCACCACATCCGGCGGGGGCGGTGGCAGCTCGGCGAACGGCTTGGGCCGCTCCTCGTCCGGGGCACGCGGGTCGTACCTGGGGTCGTACCGGCTCTCAGACACGCAGCCTCCTCCTCTGGGTCGTCCTCGTCGTGCGGGGCGGCGCTGCACCTCTAGTCTCGCCGCATGAGCGCCGGCATCGACCAGAACGGGCCTGCGCCCGAGGACCCGGCTACGGGTCCTGCCTCCTCCGTCCCCCGCCCGAGCGGGTTGGTCCTGTCGCCCTTCCGGGCGCTGCGGTACGACACCGACCGCGCCGGCGACCTGTCCGCGCTGACCTCCCCGCCGTACGACGTCATCGACGCCGACGGGGTGGCCGCGCTCGAGGCAACCAGCGAGCACAACGTCGTACGCCTCATCCTCCCACGCGAGGACCCCGAGAGCGGGCAGGATCGCTACGCACGAGCCGCGGCGACCTTGGCGGCGTGGCGCGCCGACGGCGTGCTGGTGCCCGACGAGCAGGCGGCGCTGTACGTGTACGAGCAGGCGGCGCCGGGCGGCCACGTCCAGCGCGGGCTGCTCGGCGCCCTCGCGCTGACCCCGCCCGAGGACGAGATCGTCCTGCCGCACGAGAACACGATGGCCGGCCCCGTCAGCGACCGCCTGGCGCTCTACACGGCGGTCGACGCCGACCTCGAGCCGATCTTCCTGGTGTACGACGGCGGAGGCGCCGCCAGCCGGGCGGTCGCCTCAGTGGACGCGGCGTCGCCGACGGGCGCGCCGGCGGACGGAGGCACGCCCGCTCCGCGGCTGCTCGTGGACGCGAGCCTGGCCGACGGCCTGCGGCACAGGCTCTGGGCGATCACCGACCGAGCGTTGCTGGCGGAGGTCGCCGCCGACCTGCACCCCCGCAAGGCGCTGATCGCGGACGGCCACCACCGCTACGCGACCTACCTCCGCCGTCAGGCGGACCGGCACGGCGCCGGCGACGGCGCCGGCCCCTGGGACAGCGGCCTGTGCCTGCTGGTCGACGCCACCGCCTTCGGTCCGGAGGTGCACCCGATCCACCGTTTCGTCCCGGGCGTGGACCCCGACGAGCTCGCGCAGCGCACCTCCGTCGGCGCGGCGGTCCGCCAGCTCTCGGGCGACCTCGACAGCGCGCTGGCGGCTCTGGCCGAGGCGGGCACCCGCGGTCCGGCGTTCCTGCTGGTCGCCGGTGACGGCAGCCGCCTGCACCTGGTGACCGAGCCGGACCCGGAACGCCTCGCCGCCGCGGTACCGCCCGAGCGCTCCGCGGCATGGGCCGCCCTGGACGTGAGCGTCCTGCACGCCTACCTGGTCACCAGCCTGTGGGGGCTGCCGGACGACACCGAGCACGTGGGGTACGAGCACGACGTCGAGGGCGCCCTAACCGCGGCGGCGCGCACCGGCGGCACGGCGGTCCTGCTCAACCCGACGCCGGTGGAGGCGGTCGCGCAGGTGGCCGGCTCCGGGGAGCGGATGCCGCGCAAGTCGACCCTGTTCACGCCCAAGCCCAGCACCGGACTGGTGATCCGGGACCACCGCGACGCCTGACCAGCGGCCACCGCTCGGGTCGGGCAGCAGCCCGACACGTGCGCGGAGCCCGAT
This sequence comes from Frankiales bacterium, assembly GCA_025965735.1. GTDB lineage: Bacteria > Actinomycetota > Actinomycetes > Mycobacteriales > SCTD01 > SCTD01. The sequence continues at coordinate 3,073 of JAOPWK010000141.1, read as the reverse complement.
CAGCCTGACGGCTTGCGCCTGCTCAGGCGACGCAGCTGCTCGACCTCGACCTCGGTGCGACTGGCCGCGCCGCTCCCTGTGCGCCAGAAGCGGCGGCGCAGCGCGCCTTCCACCTCCACCACGTCACCCTCTACCAAGGCTCGCGCCGTGCGGCGCACGCCCGTACCCCACGCGACGCAGTCGACGGTGTCCACCGTGGAGGCGCGCACGCCGACAGGCACCGGCCGCCGGGATGGCGACCGCTCCACCACCACGCGCCAGGCCACCAGCACGTCCCCGCTCGGGAGCTCACGCTCCTGAGGCGCGCCGGAGACGCGGCCGACCAGCACCACCTCGTTGCGCCCCGGCGTCGCTGCCGGCTCCTCCACCGCTGCCTGTGCTGCTCGTGCCGCCACGTCCCGCTCCCGTCCGGCCGCCGCCGTCGGGCGTGCCGCTGTCGACGATGCGGGCAGACGTGCCGGTGCGGGGTGGCCGCCGCGGCAGGTGTGGACACCCTCGGGTCCTGTGCACGCGCCGCCGGACTGTCGGAGGCCGCCGGGCTGGCGGAGGCGCTACTCGAAAAGGCGCAGGTCGCCGTCGTCCTCGTCGTCCGAGCCGCCAGGAGGAGCGACGAACATCGGTGCCGCGACCCCACTGTTGGGTACCGACGGGGTAACCGCCTCCGGCGCCAGCTGCGGCACCGGAGGCACCGGAGGCACCGCCAACCGCGTGGGCGCCGGATCGTCCTGCGGCGCGTCGACGGGCACGTCCGCAGGCACCGGAGCGGCAGCGGGCTCCTGCCCAGCAGGCGGCACGTCCGCCGGCGCAGGGATGCTGCCGGCCAGCTCAGCCAGCTGCTCCTCGTCCATCAGGTCCGGACGCTCGTCGAGCTCCTCGTCGTCAGGGTCGTCGAGCACGACACCGTCCAGCGCCAGCAGCCGGTCGCCTGCGTCGGTCTCCCCGTCCACGTCCACGTCCGCCGCCTTGCTGAACCACTCGCGCGCCTGGTCCTCCCGTCCGGCCGCGAGCAGCGCGTCCGCGTAGGCGTACCAGAGGCGGGCTGCCCACGGTCGCTTCGCCGTGGTCAGCCGCGCGGGATCCTGCAGGGTGAGCACGGCCGCGTCTGCCTGGCCCATGTCCCGCCGCGCTCCGGCCAGCACGATCACCAGCTCGACCCGCTGGTCCTGGCTCAGCTGAGAGACCTGCGGGTCATCGGCGTACGCCAGCGCCCGCTCCGGACGTCCGAGCGCACGCTCGCAGTCGGCGAACACGCCCAGGTGCTCCGGGCGGCCGGTGATCCGCCGTGCCGCGCGCAGCTCGGAGAGGGCCTCAGCCCACTCCCCTGCGGCGTAGGACGCCAGCCCGGCCGCCTCGCGCACCACGCCCACGCGACCGGCCAGCGCCCGCGCCGCTCGAGCGTGCGCCAGCGCCTGCTCCGGGTCCTCGTCGAGCAGGCGCCCCGTCATGACCAGGTGCCGTGCGACCAGGTCAGAGGTCTCCTTGGACAGGCTGCGCAGCTCGCGGCGCGCATCCCCGTCGAGCATCCGCGGGTCGACGTCGTCCGGCAGCGCGACGCGCGTGGCCTTGCGCCGCTCCTCCCGCCGCGGGTCGTACTCCCGCTGCGCGATCTCCTCCCGCGTCGCGCCGCCACGGGGCGGTCCGGCCGGACGCCCAGCACCCGTCGGAGCCCCTCGACCTCCGGACGCGGCCGCACGCCCTTCTGCACGCTCGCGGTAGGCAGCGCTGCCCAGCGTGGTGCGGCCGCCCTGCGACGTCGATCGGCCTGAAGCGGGCGGCCGGCCCCGGTCCGCTGCTCCACGTGCCGGTGGCCCCGCCTGTGCACTGGGCGAGCGGTTCAGGCCCTCCCCGGCCGGGCCTCCAGAGGCGACCGCATCCCGGCTGTCGGCGCTGCTGCGACCACCCTGGGCAGGACCGCCCGCCTGGACATGGCTCGTGCGCCCAGCCCGGCCGCCGCTCCCGGAGCCCAAGGGCCCCGTCGGCTCCCCGCCGGCGCGGGTGGGGCGACCGCCAGCAGTCGGCCGCTCCGCACGCGCAGGACGCGCAGCGCTGGGGCGACCTGCTCCTGCTCCGCGATCAGGACGCGCACCACCCGCTGGACCTGCTCCGTACCCGCCTCCACCGGCGCGGCCGGCGCCGCCGGTCGTCGGACGCTCGTCGCGCGACAGCGCGCCAGGACGTGCTCCACCTGCCACGCCTGAACGCCCCGCGGCTCCGGAGCGGCCACCACCGGCACCCGCCGGCCGGTCACCGCGCGACGCTGCACCCGAACGCGATCCACCAGAGGATCCCGCACCGCGCGGAGGCCCGCCGCGGGGTGCCGCAGCACCTCCCTCACGTCCAGCGGCACCGCGTGATCCCGCCGCGCCCGTCGGACGCCCCCCGGCTCCCGGGCGTCCAGCACTCCCGACGGACGCGCGACCTGCACCGCGGGCGCCGCTACCTGTCGGGCCCGCGTCGCGTTGCCCGTCGCCGCCGGCGCTCATGCCGTCCTCGCGCCGGAAACGCCGGTCCGCATCTGCCGCACGAGCTCCTGGACCCGTCGCCTGCTCCGAGCCACGACCTTGCGCAGCTCGCGGCGACGCACCACGTCCACCCGCTGCGGGACGTCCCGCAGCCGTACCGCGGCCACCGGCGCCCGTCGCTCGACCGCCGGCTGTCGGACGTCCGTGCCGGGCGCCGTTCTTGTCGTCACGCGGTCCTGGCACGGCACGTCCTCCTGCTGCAGAAAAGGGTCGGGAAATGCGACGAGGGCCAACCACAGTGTGGTTGACCCTCGTCAAAGAATGTCCGGCGACGTCCTACTCTCCCACACAGTCCCCCGTGCAGTACCATCGGCGCTGAAAGGCTTAGCTTCCGGGTTCGGAATGGAGCCGGGCGTTTCCCTTTCGCCATGGTCGCCGTAACTCTATGGAGATATCGTGGTGCACCCGCCGGCTCCCGTGGTCGTGGGAGCTGGTGGTTCGGGTTCCCGACCGTATCTCGGGAACCGCACAGTGGACGCGTAGCATTTTGTGGTCAAGCCCTCGGCCTATTAGTACTGGTCAGCTGCACCGATTGCTCGGCTTCCACTTCC
>JAOPWK010000099.1 GCA_025965735.1 Frankiales bacterium | reverse complement strand
GAGCTGGCGCACCCACGGCCACACCTGCTCCGTGGTCGCGTGCACCGCGACCCCACGCCACACCTCCAGGGCGGGTTCCGGAACCAGCGCGTCGCACGGGAAGGTCCGCGCGACCTCGTCGTCCGTGACGCCCCACCGGTCACCGATCACCCGGCGCAGGCTAGGGCCGACGGTGCAGGACGCCGGGCCCGCTGCGCCGCTACTCGTCCTCGGGCGGCGGGTCGGATCCCTCGTAGGAGGCGGGCGACTTGCGGTCGACCGTCACCGAGCTCTGGCCCAGGCCGCCGACGCTGACGTCGTCGACGGCCAGCAGCTCCCCGTCGGCGTCGAAGTGCAGGATCGACATCTGCAGCGGCAGCGCCTCCTCGGTGCGGTCGAGCGTGCGCAGCCCGGCACCTCCGGAAGAGCCCTGCGTCAACTCGAGCGTCCCGTCGCCGAACCGGCTGCCGCGCTCGTGCACGTGGCCGTCGAGCACCAGCGGCACCTTGCCGAACAGCGGGACGGCCATCTTCGGCTGATGCACGAGCGCCACGTCCACGGGCGCGGGGTCCACGTCGATGGTGTCGCGCAGCGCCTCGCCCGCGGCCCGCAGCCGCTCGTCGTCGGCCTCGCGCTCGGTCTTCACCTGCTTGTTCGGCGTGAACGTCGGGTCACCCGTACCGGCGAAGCGGATGCCCGCCACCTCGACGATGTCGCCGTCGTCCAGCACGCGCACGCCCTTCTGCCGAGCGACGTAGGACTGCGTCACCGCGCGCGAGTCGTGGTTCCCGCGGACGTACAGGTAGGGCACGCCGAAGGTGCCCACCGCCGAGATGAGCCGGTTCTCCGGGACGCTGCCGAGGTCGGTCAGGTCCCCGGTGTCCACGATGGCTGCGACGTCGAACTGCTCGATGAGCTGGGCCATCACGGCGAAGGCCTGCGGGTTCAGGTGCACGTCGGAGACCCAGAGCACGCGGGTGCTCTCCGGCCCGGGTGCAGCCGGCAGCGTGGCGAGGCTGCCGTACACGCGCGCGACGTTCGACGTCAGCTGCGCGACGCGCTCGCTGTAGGCCTCGAAGCTCTCGACCCGGCCGATGAGGGCGGGGGCCTGCACGAGCAGGCCGTCGAAGCGCGGCTCGACCAGCGCCTCGGTGCGCAGCGTCGCGCCGGCCACGACGGCGGAGGCGGCCAGCACCGCGGTGAAGGCAGCCGTCCCGCCGAGGACGGCGCGGCGGCGACGGAACACCAGCGCGCAGGCGACCCCGGAAGCGGCCAGTCCCAGCAGCAGCGCGCGGGTGGCCGCGGCCGCGACGGCGTCCTGCGAGTCGGCAGTGACCTGCGCGGTGACGACCCGTCCGGGGTTGCGCGCGCCGAGCAGGGTGCGCGCACGCGCCGGGTCGATGCCGGTGACCGTGGCGCGCACCTGCAGCGGGCCTGCGTGCGTGTCGAGGCCCAACCGGCCCAGCGGCGGGACGCCGACGGTGATCCCACCGGTGAGCGACGGCGCCAGCGACAGCTGCGTCTCCAGCGGTCCGATGTCCCGCGAGGACCCGCCCCAGGCGGCGACGGCGGTGCCGGCGGACACCAGCGCCACGAGCACCACGGCGACGCCGTAGCCGAGCCGCCGGACGCGCGACGGCAGCACCTCGCTGGCCCCCTCCACGCGTCCGACAGTAGTTCGCTCGGCTCGAGAACCCGGACCTGTTCCGGGTGCTCCCGCAGGCGGTGCGTCAGCCGCGGGCGCGGTGGAACGGAGCGCGTCCCTCCGGCTGGAACGGCGCCGGCCTCGCCTCCACCCGTCGCTCCAGCGGCCGTACGACGGCCTCCCCCGCGCGCAGCTCGACGTCCTCGCCGCAGTGCCGCACGACCAGCGGCTCGGTGCTGCGCAGCAGCTCGTAGGTCACCTGCTGCGGCAGCACCTCCACGCAGAGCACGCCGTCGCCGCGCACGATGCGGAAGGCCAGCCGGTCGAGCCCCTCGGGCAGCCCCGGGTCGAAGGACAGCAGACCCGCCTCGTCGCGCATCCCGCCGAACCCGTTGACCAGCGCGCTCCACCCGCCGGCGAGGGAGGCCATGTGCAGCCCACCCGCGGTGTTGTGGTGCAGGTCGCGCAGGTCCATGAGCAGCGCCTCGGCGGCGTAGTCATAGGCCAGCGAGAGGTAGCCGACCTCGGCCGCCAGCACCGCCTGGGTCGCCGACGACAGCGACGAGTCCCGCACCGTGAGCGGCTCGTAGTAGTCGACGTTGCGGCGCTTCTGCTCCGGCGTGAAGGCATCCCCGCACAGCTGCATGGCCAGCACGAGGTCGGCCTGCTTCACCACCTGCTCGCGGTACAGCTGGAAGTACGGGAAGTGCAGCATCAGCGGGTACTGGTCGGCGCGCGTGCCGGCGAAGTCCCACGGACGGTGCTTGGTGAACCCCTCCGACTGCGGGTGCACGCCCAGCGCCTCGTCGTACGGGATGTGCATCGCGACGGCAGCATCGCGCCACGCGGCCGCCTCCTCCGCCCCCACCTCCAGCAGCGTCGCCAGGTCGGGGTGCCGCACCGACACGTCGGCGGCCGCCCTCAGGTTGCGCGCCGCCATGAGGTTGGTGAACACGTTGTTGTCGGCGATGGCGCTGTACTCGTCCGGACCGGTCACGCCGTCGATGCGGAACTGCCCGTCCATCGTGCGGTGGCCGAGGGACATCCAGAGCCGGGCGGTCTGCACGAGCAGGTCGACGCCGACCTCGCGCTCCAACTCCACGTCGCCGGTCGCCGCCACGTGCCGGGCGAGAGCGTCGGCGATGTCGGCGTTGATGTGGAAGGCCGCCGTACCCGCCGGCCAGTACCCGGAGCACTCCTCGCCGTTGATGGTCCGCCACGGGAAGGCCGCACCGGACAGGCCCAGCTGCTTGGCCCGGTCCAGCGCCATGGGCAGGGTCGCGTGCCGCCAGCGCAGCACGTCGGCCGCCGCTGCCGGGGTCGTGTGCGTGAGCACCGGCAGCACGAACGTCTCGGTGTCCCAGAAAGCGTGCCCGTCGTACCCGGGACCGGTGAGACCCTTGGCCGCGATCGGCCGGCGCTCGGCGCGCGCGCCGGCTTGCAGGACGTGGAACAGCCCGAAGCGCACGGCCTGCTGCAGCTCGGGGTCGCCGTCGACCTCGACGTCGGCGCGCTCCCAGAACGCGTCGAGGTACTCGCGCTGCTCGGCCACCAGCTCCTCCCACCCGGTGGCGCACGCGGCGGTCAGCGCGGCGGCGACCTGGTCACGCACGGCGGGGAGCGACCGGCGGTGCGACCACCCGTACGCCACGAGCTTCACGACCGTGAGCCGCTGGCCGGGCTGGAGCTTCGCGGTGATGCTGACGCGGGCCCAGTCGTCGACGGCGTCGGAGCTGATGCCGACCTCGACGCCCTCGGGTGCCGACACGACGTGCTCCATCGCAGCCCCGACGCGGATGCCGCTGCGCTTGGTGCGGTGCACCAGGTGCCCGCCGCTGCCGGTGGCCGACGCCTCCTCCGACTCCAGCGGATGGCTCAGCGCAGCCGCCGCGCGCGGGTCGCCCTTGGACAGCTCGACGAGCTCCTCGTCCGCGACCAGCTCGGACTGCACGACGACGCGCGCCTCGGTGCCGACCGGCTCCACCTCGTAGCAGAGGGCAACGATGCCGCGCTGCGTCAGCGAGACGAGCCGTCGCGTGCGGACCTGGATCTCCTGCCCTGCAGGCGATGTCCACTCCACCTGGCGGTCGAGCAGGCCGGCGCGGAAGTCCAGGACCCGCTCGTGCCGCTTGAGCTGGCCGTACCGCACGTCGAACGGCTCGTCGTCGACGAGCAGCCGCACGAGCTTGCCGTTGGTGACGTTGATGACCGACTGGCCGGACTCCGGGTAGCCGTAGCCGCTCTCGGCGTAGGGCAGCGGGCGCAGCTCGTAGACCGAGTTGAGGTAGCTGCCCGGCAGCACGTGCGGGTCGCCCTCGTCCAGGTTGCCGCGCAGCCCGACGTGGCCGTTCGACACGGTGAACAGCGACTCGGTGCGGGCCAGCCGCTCGAGGTCCAGCTCCGGCTCGCGCAGACACCACGGCTCGACCGGGAACGGGTCGGTGGCACTCATGAGGAGATCAGCTCGTCCAGCTCGCGCACCACGATGTCCGCGCCGGCCGCCTTCAGCGCCTCGGCATGTCCTGCCCGGTCGACGCCGACGACGTACGCGAACCCGCCGGCCCTGCCGGACTCCACACCGGCCAGCGCGTCCTCGAAGACCACGCTGTCGCGCGGTCCGCCGCCGAGCTCCGCCGCCGCCGCGAGGAAGGTGTCCGGGGCCGGCTTGCCCTTCAGCCCCCGCTCGCGCGCCACCAGGGCGTCCATGCGCAGCTCGAGCAGCGGCGCGAGCCCCGTCACCTCGAGGACCTGCTGGGTGTTCGCGCTCGAGGAGACGACAGCCGTGCGCAGGCCCGCCGCGCGCACCGCTTCCAGGTAGCGCACCGACGGCGCGAAGACCTCCACGCCGTCCCGCTCGATGAGCGCGAGGACCAGGTCGTTCTTGCGGCTGCCGAGGCCGTGCACCGTCTCGCGGTCGGGACCGTCCTCCAGGTCCCCGTCCGGCAGCTCGATCCCCCTGGACTGCAGGAAGCTCCGCACGCCGTCGGCGCGCGGCTTCCCGTCGACGTAGTGCGTGTAGTCGCTGCCGGCGTCGAACGGCTGGAACGCCTCGCCGTCCCGCTCCCGCAGGTAGGCGTCGAACATCTGCTTCCAGGCGACCGTGTGCACGGCCGCCGTGTCGGTGAGGACACCGTCCAGGTCGAACAGGCAGATGCGGACCTCGGGCGGCAGGCCCAGCGGGGTGAGCGGCACGTGGCTCCTCGGCGTCGCTGCGGCAGCACGGGGCAGGATGCCCGCGTGACGTCATCTGACCAGACCACGGCTGACCCTGCCCGCAGCGCGGCGGACGAGGGTGCGCCGGTGGTCGGCCGGCACCGAGAGGTGCCCGAGCCCAGCCGCCGGCGCGAGGCCGTGGTCGGCGCCGGGTTCCGCGCGATCGCGACGGCCAGCGCGCGCTTCCTGCTCATCGTGCTCGCCGTGGTCGTCCTCGGCTACCTGGCCGGCAAGCTCTGGGTCGTCCTGCTGCCGGTCCTGCTGGCGCTGCTGCTGGCGACGGTGCTGTGGCCGGCCGTGCGCTTCCTCCGCGGCCGCGGCGCACCGGACGCCCTCGCCGCCCTCGGCGTGCTGCTCGTGGCGCTGCTCGTCCTGTTCGGCATCATCGGCGGCCTCGCGCCGCAGGTGGTCGGGCAGGCGGAGGAGATAGGCGAGCAGGTCGCGGCCGGCCTCGGCGAGCTGCAGCAGGGCCTCTCGGGCCCGCCCTTCAACCTGGGTGAGGACCGCGTCGGCGCCACCGTCGACAACCTCATCAACGAGCTCCAGTCCAACGCGCGCAGCATCGCCGCGCGGGTCCTCAGCGGCGCTGCGGCCGCAGGCTCGCTGCTGCTGACCGGCTTGCTCGCGCTGGTGCTGTGCTTCTTCTACCTGAAGGACGGTCCGAAGTTCCTGCCGTGGATCGGCGGCCTCGTCGGGCCGCGCGCGGCACCGCACGTGAGCGCCGTCGCGCAGCGCTCCTGGGTCACGCTCTCCGGGTTCATCAAGGCGCAGGCGGCCGTGGGCCTCGTCGACGCCATCTTCATCGGCATCGGCCTGGCGGTGCTCGGCGTCCCGCTGGCGCTGCCGCTCGCTGTCCTCGTGTTCTTCGGCGCGTTCATCCCGATCATCGGCGCCGTGGTCAGCGGCGCTCTGGCGGCGCTCGTCGCGCTGGTCACCACCGGCCCGACCAGCGCGCTCATCGTCGTCGCGCTGGTGCTCGTCGTGCAGCAGCTCGAGGGCAACGTCCTGCAGCCGATGCTCGTCGGCCGCACGCTCGACCTGCACCCCGCTGCCGTCATCCTCGCCGTCACCGCCGGCGGCAGCCTGAGCGGCATCGTCGGGGCCTTCCTCGCAGTGCCGGTGCTGTCGGTGGCAGCGGTCATCGTCCGGTACGCCCGCCAGCAGCTCGCCGAGATGGAGCCCGCGCCGCCGAGCTCGCCCCCGGCGGCGGCAGGTCAGCCGAACCCCGACGTGACCACGCCGGACCCGGCGGTGCACGCGGGCCACGCGGAGGACGATTCGGACCCGGCGAAGCGATAGCTGCTGCTACGGACGTCCTGCGTCAGGGGCGCAGCGTCGGGGAGCAGGCGCGCTGGCCCTGCAGCGGTGACGGGTTGCCGCCCGAGACCGTCCGCACCGCAGCCGGACTCGCGCCGACCCGTGCCGCCACGGTCGACCAGCTCTCCCCGCTGCGCGTGGAGGTGCAGACGGCCCGGTCGACCGACCGTGGCGCCGGCGGGCCACCGGCGAGGCGGGCCGCCACCCGTCGGGAGACGGCCTCCACCAGGCGCATCCCCTGCACCTGCGAGCTGCCGCCGTCGGTCAGCACGGTGAAGGCGTAGCCGCCGCTCGTGCCCTGACGGACGAAGCCCGTCGAGCCGACCCGCCACCCGTAGCCGCGCATCGGGTAGAAGCCGTTCTTCAGCGCGACGCCCCAGCCGCTCGGGACACCCGCGCTGATGCCCCAGCGCTGCGTCGGGTGCACGCTCCTCATGTACTGCCAGGCCTCGCTGCGCCCGCCGGCGGCGAGCGCCCCGCCTCCGTGCAGCATGTGCAGCGAGATCCGGGTGCGGTCCCGGGCGGTGGTCCACGTGGCGCCGTACGACGCGCTGTTGCTCGTGCCGGTCGCCCCCCAGCGGCGGTCTGCGCGGTCCATCCCGCTCACCCCGCCGACGTGCCCGTACAGGTCCGAGACGTACGGGTTGTTGTGCGAGTACTCGATCATGGGGCGGATCCGGGCCCGCTCCCACGCGGTCAGCCCACGCCGGCCGTCCTGCGCCTTGAGCAGGACCGCCCCCAGCACCCCGGCCTTGATGACCGACGCCGTCGTGATGCGGAGCCCGGGGTGCAGGTCGTAGGAGCAGCCGGTGCGGGTGTCGGTCACCGCTGCCGTGACGCGCTGCGCGGGGAAGTCGCGGCCCAGCGCCTCGGCGAAGGAGGCGGGGAAGACGTCGGCGCAGGTCGCTGCCTGCGCGGGCGTCGCAGCCAGCGGCAGCAGCAGCAGCGCTGCCGCGAGGACGGCCCCCTGCCGCCTCAGAACGGACCGGGCCACGGCGTCGCCTCCCCAGGTGCACAGGTCCGCCGGCGCGACGAGGTCCCGCGGGGCGTCGAGCGAACTCTGCCCGCTGCGCTCGCCCTCGAGCAGGAGCGTGACCTCGCGCACGACCTCGTCGCTGTGCTGGCGGGAGCGCACCCACACGCGCAGGGGGAAGTCCTTGAGGACCCCATCCCGACGACGTCGGTCACGCTGCACCCGCCTTCGTCCATCCGTGCGTGCCGCAGCCCATCACCTCCCGCGGGGGCGCGTCCAGCGTTCGCCTGGACCTCTCGCTCTCGCGCTGGGTGGAGGAGCCGTACGCCGACCTGCTGCTCGAGCACGTCCTGCCCTGAGAGACTGGGCGCGTGAGCGTCGAGGAGCTGCACGAGGAGCGCACCGCAGGCGCCGTCCTGGGGCGCGCGTTCCTGGAGGACCCGGTTTTCGGCTGGCTCGTGCAAGGGGCGGACCGGGAGCGCCGGCTCATCCGTGCCTTCACGGCGTTCGCCGGCACCGCCGTCCGCACGCCCGGCAGCCGGGTGCTGGTCACCGCGGAGCGCACTGCGGCCGCGCTCTGGCTGCCGCCGGGAGGCTGGCGCGGTGGGCTCGTCGAGCTGCTGCGCACCGCGGCACCGCTGGCGGGGGCGCTGCGCACCGGCACGCTGCGCGGGCTGCGACTGCAGGCGGTCGTCGAGCGGCAGCACCTGCGCAGGCCGCACTGGTACCTCGAGGCGCTGGGGGCGGTGCCCGAGGCACGTGGCACCGGCGTCGGGCGCCGCGTGGTCCAGCCGGTCCTCGACGCCTGCGACGACGCGGGGCTGCCCGCGTACCTGGAGAGCTCCAACCCGCGGAACTGGTCGTTCTACGAGCGCCTCGGCTTCGTGCGCGGTGAGCCGCTGCCGGTGCCGGCCGGGTGCCCGCTGCTCGTGCCGATGACGCGCCGCCCTCGGTGACCCTGCGCGCAGAACCCCTGTCCCGCAGGCACTACGCGCACGGCGAGGGCATCCGCTGGGACGCGCGGCGGCAGGAGCTGCTGTGGGTGGACATCGAGGCCGGCCACGTCCTGCGTGCACAGCTGGACGACGTCGACGCACCGCAGGTGCACGACGCCGGCCGCACCGTCGGCGCCGTGACGCCGTACCTCGACAGCGGCTGGCTGCTCGCGGCGGGACGGGGGCTGCTCGCCGTGGACGAGGCCGGCGCCCAGCACGAGCTGGCCGACCTGGAGCCCGAGGGCGTGCGCATGAACGACGCCGCGTGCGACCCGCATGGCCGGTTCTGGGCGGGCGGCATGGCGCTGGACCGCACGCCCGGCGCCGCCTCGCTGCACCGGCTGGACGTGGACGGGACGGCGACGGCGGTACTGCACGGGCTGACGATCAGCAACGGCCTCGCGTGGAGCCCCGACGGCCGCACGGCCTACCTCAACGACAGCGGCCCGTCGGTGACGTGGGCCTTCGACTGGGACGAGGAGTCGGGCAGCCTGTCCCGGCAGCGACCGCTGGTGCAGCACGAGCACGGCTACTGCGACGGCCTCGCGATCGACGACGAGGGCTGCCTGTGGGTGCCGCTCTGGGACGCGGGGGCCGTCGACCGGATCGACCCGCAGGGGCGGCGCATCGCGCGGGTCGAGCTCGACGCGCGGCAGCCGTCCGACTGCTGCCTGGTCGACGGGCTGCTCGTCATCACCACGGCCACCGACGGGATGCACGCACCCGGACCTTCCGACGGGCTGCTGCACGTGGTGGAGGTCGGCGTGGGAGGTCCGCCCGTGGTGCCGTACGCCGGCGCTCCACGGTGGGGCTCGACATGAGTGCGCGCGCAGGGTCCTAGCGGGTCAGCGCCGACCGGCGCAGCACCGCGTGCACGCCCCACGTCTGGTTGACGACCTGCGTGACGCGCAGGTCGACGCAGGTGCTGGCGAGGGCGAGCGCCGTCGCGCGGTCGACGTCGTGCAGCGCCTGCATCCAGGTGAGCATCGCGTCGAGCGCGTCGCCGCTGGCCGCGTTGAGGTCGGTGGAGAAGCCGAACGTGAGCAGCGCGTCCGGTGTCTCCGCGTGGATGCCCGGCACGGGCCGCTCCCGCAGCACGTCCACCACGAGCTGCGTCGTCATGCCGCACTCGATCGCGGTGCCGCCGACCTCGCCGTCCCCCTGCGCGGCATGGCCGTCGCCGAGGCTGAGCAGCGCGCCCGGGACCTGCACCGGCAGGTAGAGCGTGGATCCGGCGACCAGCTCCCGGCAGTCGATGTTGCCGCCACTGCCGGGGCGCGGCGGGATCGTGGAGTGCTCGCCCGGCTCCGCCGACGCGACGCCGATGACGCCGAGGAAGGGGGCGAGCACGACGCGGAACCCGTGCTGGTCGACGGCCTGACCTGAGGACGCGTCGACGTCCCAGAGCAGCCACGCCGGTTGGCCGCCGGTGACGCCGAGCCGCTGGTTGAGCGGGTTGTCGACGGCGGCGGCGACCGTCCATCCCCACGTGTCCGGCTGCAGCGCCTCGAGGTGGACCGACAGCACGTCGCCGGCCTGCGCGCCGCGCACCTCGACCGGCCCGGTGAGGCAGTGCCCGCGCGACGGGCTGAACATCGTCGGCGGCCGGTCGCCCGGCGACGCCTGCGGCGCGAGGTAGCCGCTCGCGTCGAGCGACCGCACGACCAGCCGGTCTCCTGCGTCGACAGCGAGCACCGGCGCACTGTCGCGGGAGAAGACCTCCACCACCGTCTCCGGCGTCGGGTCCAGGCGGTGCTGCGTCATGCCTCGAGTGTCGCGGCCTAGCCTCGGCGGGTGTTCACCACCCGGCCCGAGCTGCAGGGCACGCACGGCATGGTCGCCTCCACGCACTGGCTGGCCAGCGCCGCCGGCATGTCCGTGCTGGAGCGCGGCGGCAACGCCGTCGATGCCGCCGTCGCGGCCGGCTTCGTGCTGCAGGTCGTCGAGCCGCACCTGAACGGTCCCGGCGGCGACGTGCCGGTGCTGGTCGCCGCCCCCGGCCGGGACGTCGAGGTCTACTGCGGCCAGGGCCCGACACCGGCCGCGGCGAGCATCGAGCGCTACCGCGACCTCGGGCTCGACCTCGTGCCGGGCACCGGGCTGCTCGCCGCCGTCGTGCCCGGCGCCTTCGGCGCCTGGACGCTGCTGCTCGAGCAGCGCGGGACGTGGCGGCTGCGGGACGTGCTGGAGCCCGCGATCGGCTACGCCGCAGACGGTTTCCCGCTGCTGAGCGACACAGCCGCGACCATCGGACGGGTGCAGGAGCTGTTCCGCGACGAGTGGCCGACCTCGGCAGCGACGTGGCTGACGGACGGCGGCGTCCCGGCAGCGGGCACGCGGTTCCGCAACCCGGTCCTGGCCCAGACCTACCGGCGCATCGTCCAGGAGGCGGAGGCCGCAGCGAGCGGGCGTGAGGAGCAGCTGGCCGCAGCGCGGGACGTCTTCTACCGAGGCTTCGTCGCCGAGGCGCTCGACACCTGGTGCCGCACCCAGGAGCTGATGGACACCTCCGGCCGGCGGCACGGTGGGCTGCTCACGGGGGACGACCTGGCGCAGTGGCAGCCCACGGTGGAGCAGCCCGTGTCGCTCGACTACGGCGGCCTGACGATCCACAAGACCGGTGCGTGGGGTCAGGGCCCGGTGCTGCTCCAGTGGCTGCAGCTGCTCAGCGGCTACGACCTCGCGGGGATGGGCCACCTGTCCGTCGACTGGGTGCACACCGTGGTCGAGACCGGGAAGCTCGCGTTCGCCGACCGCGAGGCCTGGTACGGCGACCCGGCGCACGTCAACGTGCCGCTGGAGGTCCTGCTCTCACCGGAGTACGCCGACGCCCGGCGCGCGCTCGTCGGCGACCACGCGTCGTACGACCTGCTCCCCGGCAGCCCCGACGGCCGCATCCCCCGGCTGCCCACCATCGGGTCGGGCGTCGTCGCCGCGGCCGGAGCGGGCGAGCCGACGGTGCAGCGCGACGGAGCCACCCGCGGCGACACCTGCCACGTGGATGTCGTCGACCGCGACGGGATGATGGTCTCGGCGACGCCGAGCGGTGGCTGGCTGCAGAGCTCGCCGACCGTGCCGGAGCTCGGCTTCTGCCTCGGCTCGCGCGCCCAGATGCTCTGGCTGGAGCCAGGCCTGCCGTCCTCGATGGCGGGTGGCAAGCGCCCGCGCACGACGCTCACGCCGTCGCTGGCGACCCGGGACGGCGTGCCGCACCTCGCCTTCGGCACCCCCGGCGGAGACCAGCAGGACCAGTGGCAGATCGGCTTCCTGCTCGCGCACCTGCACGCCGGCCTCGGCCTGCAGGCCGCCATCGACGCGCCCGCCTTCCACAGCGACCATGCGCCGAGCTCGTTCTACCCGAGGCAGGCTGCTCCCGGCCGCCTCGTCGTCGAGACCCGCCTGCCCGCCGAGGTGCTCGTCGGATTGCGCGAGCGGGGGCACGACGTGCAGCCCGCCGGCGACTGGACCCTGGGCCGGTTGTCCGCAGTCGGCCGCGACCCGCAGACCGGGTTCCTCAAGGCCGCCGCCAACCCGCGCGGCATGCAGGGCTACGCGGTCGGTCGGTGACGCCCGGGACGGTCGCGCTGCTGGCCGGCGCAGGCCTGCTCGCCGGCGGCGTCAACGCGGTGGCCGGCGGCGGCTCGCTCATCTCCTTCCCGGCACTGCTCGCCGCCGGCTACCCGCCGGTGACGGCCAACGTCACCAACACCGTTGCCCTCGTCCCGGGCTACGCCGGCAGCGTCGTCGGCTCCCGTGCCGAGCTCGAGGGACAGGCCGGCCGCGTCCGGTCGCTGGGTCTGGTGAGCGTGGTCGGCGCCGTCGTCGGGTCGGTGCTGCTGCTCACGACGCCGAGCGACGTCTTCCGCGCCGTCGTGCCGTTCCTGATCCTGCTCGGCTGCGCGCTGCTCGTCGCGCAGCCGCGCCTGGCCAAACGGGTGCAGCAGGGCGGCGGTGCGCGCGGCGGCGTGCTGCTGCAGGTCGGCGTGCTGCTGGCGAGCGTGTACGGCGCCTACTTCGGAGCCGGACTCGGCGTCGTGCTGCTCGGCCTGCTCGGGGTCTTCCTCGCGGAACGGCTGGCCCGGGTGAACGCCGTCAAGAACGTCCTGTCGACGGTGGTGAACGTGGTGGCGCTGGTCGCCTTCGGCCTGTTCGGGCCGGTGGCCTGGGAGGCCGTCGGCGTCATCGCCGTCGCCTCGCTGGCCGGTGGCTACCTCGGCGGCAGGGTGGCCGGGCGGATCCCGTCGAACGCCCTGCGCGCGGCCGTCGTCGCGTACGGCGTGGTCGTCGCGGTCGTCCTGATGGTGCGCGGCTAGCGTCACCCCATGACGCGCCTGAACGCGGAGCAGCGAGGGGTGGTGGCCGGCGGGCTGCTGACCGTGCTGGGTGCCGCGGCCGGCGTCCTGCTCTACCTGGCCAGCGACGGGCACAGCCGGCACGACCCGCGGCACGAGCTGCAGCAGCTCGACCTGCTCTACCTCGACGAGCCGGCCCCCGGCTTCATCGAGCTCGGGCTGCGCGCGGGAGAGCCTGCCGTCGTCGTCTTCTGCGCTGACGACTGCACGCTGCCGGACCTGAGCGGCGCGCACGTGCTGCGCTCCGACGACATGCAGCTGGCCCGGCTGTACGACCTGGGCGAGGACGGACGCACCGGCTACGCGCTGGTCGACCCGGACGGCGACGTGCGCTACCGCAGCTACGACCCGTCGCCGCACGAGCACGAGACCGAGCTGCAGACGCTGGTGGACGCCCTGTGAGCGGAGCCGTCGACGGGTGCCCCGCGAGGAACGAGCGGGCGCGCCCGGTGGCTGCGGAGCGAGCGGACGTGTCGCTGTGAGCTGGCTGGCGACCTCGTCGCGCCGGCAGCGCGTCGCCGCGGTCCTGGTCATCACGGTCGAGCTCTACTTCTTCTACCGGTACGCCGAGAACGGCGCACTGTTCCACTTCTGGCTGCACCTGCTGCTCGGCGGTTGGGTCGGCCTCGGCCTGCTCACCGTGCACCGGCTCCTCACCCGCCGCGGCTCGCGCGTGCGCCCGTGGAACGCCGGCTTCTTCGGCCACATGTACTCCGCGCTGCCGGACGTGCTCTTCCTCGCCGCCGGCCTGCTGCACGCGACGTGGATGGACGTCTTCGCGCTGCACATCACCGCGCACTTCCTGTGGCCGAACGCCCTCGTCATGGGCCTGGTCCTCTGGACGCTCGCGGTGCTCGCGCACGGCGCTGCCGTGTGGGGTGCGCGGCGGCTGGCCAGCGTCGCGCTGGTCGCCGGGATCGCGTTCCTCCTGCTGGGCGTCAGCCTGCGCGCTCCGCTGCCGAGCACCCTCGGGCAGCTGCGCGCGCAGGACGCTGCCTGGCAGCAGCTCGCCGGCTCGGACTGGCTGTGCACGGCGATCCCGCTGGTGGACCAGCACGGGCACGTGGCCGGCTAGAACCCGAGCTCGACGAGGCGCGCGCGGTAGCGCTCGACGTTGCCCAGCTTGACGTCCTCGTAGCCGCGCACCAGCTCGGAGGCCGCAGCCGCCTGCACCGCCACGTCGTACGAGTCGACGCTCAGCGTGCTGGTCAGCCGATCGACGAGCGCCGTGTGCGACACGGCCAGCTCGCGCTCGACGCGACGCACGTGCGCGCGGCCGAACGGGTCCAGCGGCGTGCCGCGCAGCCCCTTGGCCTTGGCCAGCGCGACGAAGGCGGGGCGGAAGCCCTTGCCCAACCGGAGCTTTGAGTCCATGCCCATCGAGCGCAGCACCGGCGGGTGCAGGTTGAACGTCACCTTCGACGCGTCCGGCACCTGCGCGCGCACCTCGTCGAGCAGCTCCGGGCGGGTGAGCAGCCGGGCCACCTCGTACTCGTCCTTGTACGCCTGCACGTGCGCGACGCCACGGGCGACGGCCTGGCTGTAGTCGGTGCGCGTGCCCAGCCGGCGCTCGGCGAGGAACGCGCGCTCGACGACGGCGACGTACGCCCGTGCCGCCTTCAGGCCGGAGTGGTCGAGCAGCAGGCTGGCGCGCACCTGCGTCACGCGCCGGGTGTCGCCGTCGAGCACGGAGCCGGCCAGCAGGTCACGCGTCGGCAGGGCGGCTGCCACCGGTGCCGGAGACACGGCGGCAGCGAACGTCGCCGGGTCGGCGACGGCCACGCGGCCCCAGCGGAACGCGGCGATGTTCGCCTTCACAGCCACGCCGTTCAGCTCGAGCGCCTCCTCGACGGCGGAGGCCGGCAGCGGCAGCGCACCGAGTTGGAAGGCCGCCCCGACCAGGAGCAGGTTGGCCGGTGCCGTGGAGCCGAACAGCGCCTCCGACGCGCGCAGGGCGTCCATCTCGAAGACGCGCGCGACGTGCCGGCGCACCTTCGCCAGCAGCTCGGCCGTGTCCGCGGTCGGTGCCGTCGCGTCGGCGACCTGGGTGCCGGTCGGCGTGGTGCTCGTGGAGACGACGGCGACGGTGCTGGCCGGCGAGCAGACGGCGAGGTTCTTCGCGTCCGCCATCACCAGCAGGTCGAACGCCAGCGCCACGTCCGCGGCAGAGCGCGGCACGCGGTTGGCCGGACCGCGGTCGCCGACGCGCAGGTGCGACGTCACCGGTCCGGCCTTCTGCGACAGGCCGACCTGGTCCAGCCCGGTGGTCAGCGAGCCGGTGCGAAGGGACGCAGTGGCGAGCACCTGGTTGACGGTGACGATGCCCGTCCCGCCGATGCCGGCCAGGAAGACGTCGGCGGTCGCCGGCGGCAGCACGTCGGGTGCTGACGGCGGAGGGCCGACGTCACGCCGCTTCGGCTTCTCTCCCGTCACCTCGACGGTGAGGAACGACGGGCAGTCGCCGAGCAGGCAGGAGTAGTCGGTGTTGCAGGAGGTCTGGTCGATGCGCGTCTTGCGCCCGAGCTCGGTGTCGACCGGCTGCACCGACAGGCAGTTGCTCTTGGCGCCGCAGTCGCCGCAGCCCTCGCAGACCGCCTCGTCGATGACGACGCGCGTCGTGCGCACCGCCTGCCTGCCGCGCTTGCGCAGTCGCCGCGCCTCGTTCGCGCACTGCTGGTCGTAGACGATGACCGTCACGCCGGGCACCTCGCGC
The DNA here is from genome assembly GCA_025965735.1 of Frankiales bacterium. Lineage (GTDB taxonomy): Bacteria > Actinomycetota > Actinomycetes > Mycobacteriales > SCTD01 > SCTD01. The sequence continues at coordinate 13,603 of JAOPWK010000099.1, read as the reverse complement.
AGCTCGCGCTGCACCGCGTCCAGCTCGTCGCGGTGCCGCACGCTGACGCCGTCGGCCAGCCCTCGAATCCCCCTGTACCGCTTGGGTTCCTCGGTCACGACCACGGTCTTCACGACGCCCTCGGCCGCGAGCTTGCGCGTGAGCGCCGGGACCGGCAGCGCACCCTCGGCGTCCTGCGCCCCGGTCATCGCGACAGCGGAGTTGTAGAGCAGCTTGTAGGTGATGTTCACGCCTGCGGCCATGCACGCCTGGACGGCGAGCTGCCCGGAGTGGAAATAGGTCCCGTCGCCGACGTTCTGGAAGATGTGCGGCACGTCGGTGAACGGCGCCTGGCCGATCCACTGCGTCCCTTCGCCACCCATCTGCGTCAGCCCGAGCACCTGCGACTCGGGGCGCTCGTGCATCGTCACCATCGCGTGGCAGCCGATGCCGCCACCGGCCAGCGAGCCCTCCGGCACGACGGTCGACCGGTTGTGCGGGCAACCGCTGCAGAAGTACGCGGTGCGGCGCACCGGCATCAGCGAGAGCTGCGTACGGGGCGCCGGCCGCGGGTCGAGCAGCACCACCCTGTCGCGCAGCAGCGAGCGCAGCACGCGCTCCAGCCGGTCGGCGGTCAGCTGACCGTCCGCGGGCACCAGCGCGCGGCCGTCGGCGCCGCGCTTGCCGAGCACCTGCGGCGCGCGGCTGCTGCCGTACAGCACGTCCTTGACCTGGAGCTCGAGGAACGGCTCCTTCTCCTCGACGACCAGCACCGTCTCGAGGTCGCGGGCGAACTCGCGGACGAGCCCGGCGCCGAGCGGGTACGGCATGCCGACCCGCAGCAGCCGGACGCCCGTGCGCAGCAGCGCCTGCTCGTCCAGGCCCAGCTCCAGCAGTGCCTGCCGCACGGCGTCATAGGCGGTGCCGGTGGCGGCGATGCCGAGCCACGCCGACTCGGGGTCGACCTCGATGCGGTCCAGCGGGTTGGCGGCGCCGAAGGCCTGGACGCCGGCCCAGCGCGGGCCGACCAGGTCGGTCTCGGCGATGAGGCAGTCCGGCGGCGAGGCGAAGACCCGCTGCGTGTAGGTCCACGGCCGGCCCTCCCACTCCAGCGCCGGTACGACGAGCGGGTTCGAGGCGAAGTCCTCGTCGACCGTCCAGAGACCGTCGGCCACGTCCGCGACGATGCTCATGCCGACCCAGCAGCCGGTCAGGCGGGACATGGCGGCGCCGTACATGCCGAAGGAGATGAGCTCGGTGGCATTGCGAGGCGCGAGCACCGGCATGCCGAAGGACGCCATCGTGCGCGTGCTGGCGCAGGGCACGGAGGAGGACTTGGCGGCCGGGTCGTCGCCGCACAGGACGAGGACGCCGCCCTCGGGGTGCGCACCGTAGAGGTTGCCGTGGCGCAGCACGTCGCCGGAGCGGTCGAGGCCCGGCCCCTTGCCGTACCAGACGCCGAGGACGCCGTCGTTGCGTCGCGTGCCGGGGATCTGCTGGCTGCCCCAGACCGCGGTGGCGCCGAGCTCCTCGTTGAGGCCGGGCACCAGGTGCACGCCGGCGTCGGTGCGCAGCTGGGGTAGGCCGTGCAGCAGCTTGTCCAGGCCGCCGAGGGGGCTGCCCGGGTAGCCGGAGACGAGGGCCTCGGTCCGCAGCCCGGCGCGGGCGTCTCGCGCGTGCTGCTCGACGAGCATCCGCGCGATCGCCTGGACGCCTGTGAGGAGCACTGGACGGGCGCCGGGTCGGTAGCGGTCGGCCGGGGCGTAGCCGGGCGCGAGGGCCGGGACGTCGGCGGGAGCGGAGGGGCGGTCGTCGAGAGCGGTCACGGGTGCTCCTCGGGCTGCGGATCGAGCAGCCAGGGTGCGATCCCCGGAGCACACGGTCAACGGCGCCGCCTGGCGCTGAGCAATATGCTCAACGCGTGCGGACAGCCGGGAACCCGGTTGATCGCCCTGCTCAGCCGTCCGGGTGCAGCGACTCCAGCAGCGGCATGACCCGGTAGGGCACCCGGGAGGTCAGCACGACCGACGTCGTCGTCCGCTCGACGCCGGGTATGGCCAGCAGGGAGTGCACGACGCGCTGCAGGTCGTCGGTGTCCCGCGCCGCCACGCGCACGAGCAGGTCGCCGGCGCCGACGGTCTCCTCGACCTCCAGCACGTTGGGGTTGTGCTCCAGCGTGTCCGTCACCGCGTCGAGAGCGCGGTGCTCGATCTGCACGGACACGACCGCCGACACCGACCAGCCGAGCGGCCGCAGCGCGACGCCGCGGTCGTTCACGCCGAGGACACCTGCGGCGTGCAGCCGGTCGAGGCGGGCCTGCGCGGTGTTGCGCGCGCAGCCGGCCCGCTCGGCCAGCTCGCTCACCGTCAGGCGCGGCTCCGCGACGAGGGCCTGCAGCAGCTTCACGTCGGTCCGGTCCGGCAGCACGTGCCGACGGTAGACGGGGTCAGCCGCGTGCGGAGTCCCGTGGCAGCCGCACCGTGAAGCAGGACCCCTCGCCGGGGGCGGTCTGCACCTCGACCGTCCCGCCGTGCGCCGCCACCAGTGCGGCGACGATGGACAGGCCGAGCCCGCTGCCGGTGGTGGTCGAGCCGGAGCGGGTGCGCGCGGCGTCCGCGCGGTAGAAGCGCTCGAACACGCGTGCCGCGACCTCGGGCCGCATGCCGGCGCCGTCGTCGCACACCTCGACGCGGACGACGGCACCCTCGGTGCGCAGGCGCACGTCGACGGCCGTGCCGGCGGCCGTGTGCGCCGCGGCGTTGCCGACGAGGTTGCTCAGCACCTGGTGCAGCCGCGCCTCATCGCCCCGCACCACCGGCGGCTCGTCCCCGACCGGCGGATGCAGCCGCACCTGGTGGTGCGCGCCGTGCACGGCGGCGGCTGCGGAGACGACCTCCCCGGCGACCGCCAGCAGGTCCACGGGGTCCTGGCGAAGGGGCCGCTGCTGGTCCAGCCGGGCGAGCAGGAGCAGGTCCTCGACCAGCAGCCCCATCCGGGCGGCCTCGTCCTCGATGCGCCGCATCACCTGCGCGAGCTGCTCCGGGTCGGAGGCCGCACCCTGGCGGAACAGCTCGGCGAACCCGCGGATGGAGGTGAGCGGCGTGCGCAGCTCGTGGCTGGCGTCGGCGACGAACTGCCGCATCCGGCTCTCCGACGCGCGAGCCTGGCCCTCCGACTGCTGCTGCGCGGTGAAGGCGCTCTCGAAGCGGTCGACCATGACGTTGAAGGAGGCCGCCAGGCTGCCGATCTCGGTGCGCGGGTCCGCCGGCGGCACGCGCACCGACAGGTCCCCGGCCGCGATGGCCTGCGCCGTCGCCTCCACCGCCACCAGCGGTCGCAGGCTGCGCCGGACGGCGGACCAGGCGAGCGCACCGCCTCCGGACAGCGCGATCAGGCCGACCGCGCCGTTGATGACGAGCAGCTGCGACACGGTGTCCTCGACGCCGTCCAGCGCCACCGCCACCAGCACGACACCGGCGCCCTCGCTGTCGGCCAGCACGCGCCAGCGCCGGTCGGCCTGGACGTCGTCGACGACGTCCGGGTCGCGGAAGTGCCGGCGCGGGTCCTCCACCCTCGGACCGCCGAGCGCGGCAAGGCGGGCTGCCGAGCGCGGCGTGATCCGGCCGCTCTCGTCGTACTGCAGCGTGGTCACCGCCACGTCGAAGCGCCGTCCGCGGCGGTCCCGGTCGCCGGGCCCGCCGGGTCCGGGCGGCGGCTGCTCGAGGCTGCTGCGCAGCTGGTCGTCGATGCGGTCGACGAGGTAGCTGCGCAGCGCGGCGGTGCCGGCCAGGCTGCTGACGAGCACGACGAGCGCGACTGCGCCCATCAGGAGCAGGATCAGCTGGGTGCGCAGCGGCACCCGTGCGAGGCCCCCTGTGGGACTCACGCCGTCGGCGCCTTGGGCTGCCGCAGCACGTAGCCGACGCCGCGCACCGTGTGCAGCAGGCGGGGCTCGGTGGTGTCCACCTTGCGCCGCAGGTAGGACACGTACGACTCGACGACGTTGCCGTCACCGCCGAAGTCGTAGTTCCAGACGTGCTCGAGGATCTGCCGCTTGGACAGCACCCGGTGCGGGTTCTGCAGCAGGTAGCGCAGCAGCTTGAACTCCGTCGGTGACAGCTCCACCTCCCGGTCGCCCTTCCAGACCTCGTGCGTGTCGTCGTCCAGGACGATGTCGGCGTACGACAGCCGCGACTGGTCCGTGACGCTGGACGCTGCCTGCGTGCGGCGCAGCACGGCGCGGATGCGCGCGACCACCTCCTCCAGGCTGAACGGCTTGGTGACGTAGTCGTCGCCGCCGATCGTCAAGCCCTGCACGCGGTCCTCGGTCGCGTCCTTGGCCGTGAGGAAGACGACGGGCGTGCGGTCGCCACCGCTGCGCAGCTGCTTGGCGACCTCGAACCCGTCGATCCCCGGCAGCATCACGTCGAGCACCAGCAGGTCCGGCGAGAAGGTGCGGGCGGTGTTCAGGGCGTCGACGCCGTTGGTGGCGGTCGCGACCTCGAACCCGGCGAAGCGCAGGCTGACCGAGAGCAGCTCGAGGATGTTCGGCTCGTCGTCCACGACCAGCAGTCGCGCCTCGGGTGCGGCGGCCATGTGCGCTCCTCGTCCTGCGGGGTTCCCAGGTTGGTCGCCCACCCTGACAGGCTGCTGCCCGTTCCCTGTGCGCTTCCTGTGAAGGCGGCGCACGCGGACGGCCCGCGCGACCGTGGTCGGCGGGCCGTCGGGCCGAGCAGGTCAGGCGTCGGGGCTGGCGGTCGGCTCCTGGGTGGGGGTGCCGGACGGCGCCTGCTCGTCGGCGTCGGCGCCCGGTCCCCCGTGGCGGCCGTGGCCCCGCTTGGAGCGGATCGGGTCGTCGAGCCGCTCGGTGATCCGCGCCTGCAGCTCCGCGGCCTTCTCGTCCGCCTCGCCCTGCGTCAGCCGGCCGTCGGTGACGGCCTGCGCCAGGCGCGCCTTCTGCGCCTCGACCAGCGTCGCCACCAGCTTGTCGTCGCTGACCCCCTGCTCCTCGGCCAGCTGCGCGAGGGTCTTGCCGGCCTCGGCGGCCGCACGGACCTCCTCGGCGGTGATGCCGAGCGGGGTGAGCGCCTCGAGGTGCACCCCGCGGCCGCCGCCTCGACCGTGGTGCCCGAGCCCCTCCGGACGGGCCTCGGCCAGGGTGCTGGCCACCTGGTCGGCCTGCGCCTGCGTGATCGTGCCGTCGGTGACCAGTCCCTTCAGGGCGTCCTTGATCGAGGTGACGCGGCTCTCGAGGGCGGCGCTGTCACCGGTCGCGGCGTACGAGACCGCCGGCGCGACGAGCGCTGCACCGGCGACGGCGGTCAGGCCGAGCGCGCCGGCCAGCGCGTAGGTGGCGAGCTTCTTGCGCATGAGGATCTCCTTGCTCGGGCGGCCTCTCTGGCTGCCGGTACGACGAGGTTGGGCCGGCCGGCTGGGACGCACCCGTGACGAACCTGTGGCGCACCTGTGAGTCCGGTCGCTCAGAAGGGGCCGGGCCAGGGCGAGGGCTCGGCCCCGTCCAGCTGGGACAGCAGCTGCGTGCCGGTCCACTCGGCGAACGCGACGAGCTGCGGCGGCCGGGGCAGCGACAGGAGCCTGCCCTGCCGGCAGTACTCGTCGCTCTCCTCCAGCACCTCGCGCACGTGCTCGAGCACGCCGCGCATGGCGTCGCCCATCGGGAGCACCGAGTCCATCCGGTCGCGACCCTCGTCGAGGGCGCGCTGCCGCTCCGCGTTCACCGTCTGCAGCACGCCACCGAAGCGGCCACCCAGCTCCTCCGCCGTCTCGATGAGGCGCCTCGGCGCGGACGGCGACGGCGCGGAGGCCTGCCCCTCGAGCAGCAGCCGGTACTCGCGCATCAGCCCCTCGAAGTACTCGTTCTGCTCCACCCACAGCCTCAGCGGGTAGTCCTTCAGCACAGCGAGGCGCGGAGCGGGGTGGTCCATGGCCGGAGCCTGTCACGGGCGACGACCTCCTCACGACCCGAAGATCTGCCGGTCACCTCGCCGACCAGAGGCCGTGCATGAGAGAGGCTGGGGCATGAGCGCAGACGACGTCGACCTGCTGGCCGCATGAGTCCCGCGCTGCGCGCGGCGGTCGTGCTGCGTCCCGCCGCGGAGACGAGCGGCTGACGGTGCGCTGGCCGGCGCCCTTCGCTCCGCGGGCGGACCGGGTGCTGCCCGGTCACCTGCTCGCCCTGGCGGCTGGGAGGTGCTCGCGCAGCCATGGGACACCTCGCGCGTGGCGCCCGCCGGAACGCGCCTACGCCTCCGCCGGGCTGCCCGGCGCCCAGTGGTGGGTGACCGGGCCGGACCCGCAGCAGGTGGAGCTGGACGACGTGCGCGCGTTCTCCGACGCGCACGGCCTGTGGGACCGCTTGGTCTAGCGGGCCTCGAGCGCATCGGTCAGCAGCGAGACCAGCGCCTCCAGCTGCACGTCGACGGAGGAGGAGATCTCCTCGTCCGAGCCGTCCAGCGCGCGGGCCGCGAGACCGGCCTTGTCGTCGATGAGCTCGGCGATCCGGGCGTCGATCGTCTGCGCCGCGATGATGCGCCAAGCGGTCACGGGCTGGTCCTGGCCGATGCGGTGGACGCGGTCGATCGCCTGCGTCTGCTCGGCGTAGGTCCACGACAGCTCGGCGAGCACGACGTTGGACGCGACCTGCAGGTTGAGCCCCACGCCGGCAGCGGTCAGCGAGCAGACGACGACGGCGACGTCCGGGTCCTTCACGAACGCGTCGATGCTCTGCTGCCGGACGCGCGGCGTCTGGTCGCCGCGGATCGACGCGTAGCCGATGCCGCGCTGCGCGAACGTCTGCTCGGCAGCGTCCATGACATCGACGTGCTTGGCGAAGAAGACGACCTTGCCGACGTTGCGCGCGAGCTGCGCGGCGTAGTCCGCGGCGAGCACGGCCTTGGCCTGGCCGATGCGCCGCATCATGCTGAAGACGTTCTCGCCGTCGTTCTTCTCGTCGGTGTCCTGCCGCTCCCAGGCGGCGACCTTGCGCACCAGCTCGCGGTCGATGCCGGTGTGCACGACACCCGGGTCGCGCGCCTCGAGCGCGCTCTCGTACCGCTTGACCAGGCGCCGCGCGAGGACCCGCTCGGCGTCGCGGATGCTGCGGCCGAGCGCGCCGTCCAGCTCGACCGGCAGGTCCGCGATGCGACGCGCGGGGATGTCCGCGGCGACGTCGACCTTGCGCCGGCGGACGATGCCGAGGTCGATGACGGCCTGCCGCGCGGCCGGGTAGAAGTCGAACTCGCTGGGGGTGAGGCCGTTGCGCTCGAGCGCGGCCATCAGCTCCGGGCTCGGGTCGTCCTCGTCGATCCAGCCGAGGAACTCCCAGATGGCGAGGAAGTCCTCGATGTCGTTGATGAGCGGCGTCCCGGTGAGCGCCATGAGCAGCGGCCGCACCGTGCGCGACCGGATCCGCTCGCTCAGCTCGAGGACGTGGCGCGAGCGCTGGCTGCTCTTGTTCTTGATGAAGTGCGCCTCGTCGACCACCATCCCGCGGAAGCCGAACGTGGCCAGCCAGCCGGCGTGCCGGTCGAGCACGTCGTAGTTGACGACGACGATGTCGGAGAAGCCGTCGACGCCGTGGCCGTCCCCGTGCACGACGGTGGCCGTGCGGTTCGGCGTCCAGAGGCCCACTTCGCGCGCCCAGTTGGTCTTGACGACGTTCGGGACGACGACGAGCAGCGGGTAGGCGTTCGCCGCCTCGGCCGCGAGCAGCGCCTGCGCCGTCTTGCCCAGCCCCGGCTCGTCGGCCAGCAGGAACGTGCGGTGACCCGCGGCCGCGGCGGCGACGACCTCGGCCTGGTGCGGCATCAGCTCACGACCGGCCGCTGCCTTGAGTGACGTCGGCTCGGGCAGGCGCATGCACGACGACGCGCCGCCGGAGGCCTGCTCGAACGCGCGCAGCAGCGGGCCGAGCAGCTCCCACGTCGCGAGCAGCCGCGGCTTGGGCGCGGGCGGCGGTGCGGAGAAGTCCGGCTCGAGGAAGGGATTGGCCAGCTGCCGCGAGATGACCGACTGCGGCACGACGCGACGCTCGGCAGCAGGCGCCGACGTCGTGCCAGACTTCGACTTCGCCGCCTCCACCGGCTCCGGCGCGGCTTCCATGCCGGCGGCCTCGCGCATCTCGCGCAGCAGCGCCCGGGTCTCGTGCGTGACCTCCGCCTCGTCGGTCAGCAGCGCGAGCAGCGAGCCGTCACGTGCGGCCGTGCGGGCGAGCGCGGTGGCGACGCCGTCGAGGCGCTTGAGCTGCTCGTTGCGCCGGCCGTCGCTGAGGTCGTCCTTCTGGATGCGCGCCCGCTCCTCGCGCACGAGCAGCGCGGCGGCCTGGAAGGTGCTGCGCGTCGACGGCCGCACCCGGCTGCGCTGCACCGCCTGCTCGACGTCGCGCACCGCCTTGGAGAGCACCGGCAGCACGCCCTGCTCCTGGCGCGGTCGTGCACGGCGTGGCTGCCGGGACGCGGGCGCGCCGGTACGCGGCTGGCGCCTCTCCCCTGTGGCCATGCACCCCTGCTTCGACGTCGTGCACCGATCGAGCGACAGCCGGAAGGACGCTCAGCGACGGGGTTCCGTCGACGGGACGGCGCCGACAGCGCCTGGTCCCCCTGCAGCGTGCTGGGGCGTCGAAGTGCGCTCGGCAGGATTCGAACCTGCAACCTCTTGATCCGTAGTCAAGTGCTCTATCCGTTGAGCTACGAGCGCGCGTACCGCGAGCGGCACGGTGCAGGAGCATACCGGCTCGCGGTGCGGGGGCTCAGCCGTGACCGCTGTGGCCGGAGGCGGCCGGTTCCGGTGCGTGACCCTGCTGCGGGACCGCCTCCGGAGCGAGGCCGCGCGCGCTGAGCATCGCCTGCATCGCCTCGATCTCGGAGGCCTGGCCCTGCGCCATGGCCCTCGCGAGGCGGACGACCTCGGGGCTCGTCGCGTGCTCGACCGCGTACTCCGCCATGGGCACGGCGCCCTGGTGGTGGCGCACCATCAGCCGCAGGTACTGCTCCTCGAGCTCGGCCACCGGCAGCTGCTCGAGCGCGGCCAGCTCCTCGCTGCTGGCCATGCCGGGCATCGGCCCGTCGTGGTCCATCCACTGCATCACCGGAGCGCGGCTGGTCTGCGTGTGCCCCCACAGGTCGAGCCAGCCGGTCATGATGCCGATCTGGCCCTGCTGGGTCGTGAGGATGTCGTACGCCAGCAGGCCCAGCTCCCGGTCGGCTGCGCGCCGGTGCAGCACCGCGCTCATGTGCACGGCCTGCGCGTGGTGCACCTTCATGTCCCGCGCGAACCCGACGTCGACCGCGTCGACCACGCGCGGGACGTCGTCGCTCATGCCGCGCCCGAGCAGCAGGCCGGCACCCAGCGCGAGCACCACCAGCAGTCCGACCAGCAGCCGCGCGCCGCTCCTGTTCGCCATGCAGCCAGCCTGCACGACGTGCGACGCGGGTGCCACGCGCGGCACGTTGATCGTCGGGAAAGGCGCGGACGTGCCAGGATCGTCGCGAGGTCCGGCAGCGCGAGCCCTGCAGCCGGCGACGACTTGGAGGAACAGTGAGCGACGACGCCAGCACCGAGACGGCCGCAGCCCCGTCGAAGGCGACCAGCCGGAGCGGCGGCAAGAGCAGCAGCAGCCGTCGAGGTGGTGCCAGCAAGAGCAGCGCCCGCAGCGGCAGCAAGACCAGCAGCTCCCGCAGCGGCTCGAGCAGCAGCGCGCGCAGCAGCGCGGCCCTCACCGGCAGCAGCGCCCTGGCGTCTGCGCTGCGCGAGCTGGTCAGCGGCATCGAGGAGCAGGTCACCGCGATCACCGCGCTGTCCGGCCAGATCGACGAGCACGTCAACGCGCTGAACGACCTGCGCGCCGAAGCGACCAGCCGACTGCTGCACCTCGACGACCTGCGCTCCGCGGCCGAGGACGTCAACCTGTCCGCCTTCCTCGACACCAGCATCCAGCCGCAGCTGCCGCAGGTGGAGGAGGAGTTCCCCGAGCGCATCTACGGCGGCTAGTCCCCCGCGCTCCTCGACGGCCGGTACCCCTCGCGGGTGCCGGCCGTCGGCGTTCAGTCGGTGTAGAGGCGGTCCGGGAAGACCTCGAGCACGGACGGCACCGGCACCGCGCTGACCGTCTCGAGCCAGCGGCGCAGGTCGGGGTCCTCGGCCGCGTCGACCAGCGCGTCGAGCACGAGCAGCCGCTCCGCCATCTGCGCGCGTGCGGCGTTCACCTCGCGCACGTGCCCGTCGATCCGGCGGCACAGGCTGCTGATCTGCGCGACCTCGCTGTCGATGCCCCAGACCAGGCCGCGCAGGTCGAAGGTCAGCGAGGAGCCGGTGTCGCTGTCCATCCGAAGACCGTACGCACCGGCTGGAAGCGGCCGGCGCACCGACACGGCTCAGGGAGCGAGCGCAGCCGCCACCAGCGCGCGCAGCTCCTCGTCGGGCAGCTGCGCCGCGGCTGCCAGCGGCAGGCGCAGCGTCCCCTTGCCGCTGTCCAGCTCGGGGTGCCGGGCGGCGAAGCCGGCGTCGCGGCCGTGCTCCCAGCCGTACACGGACAGGCCGTGCTTCCACGCCCCGACGTGCAGCCGGCGGTCCCCGACCACGTACGTCGGCATCCGGTAGGACAGCACGACCCGCGCGCTCGGGTACGCCTCGAGCACGAGCGCGTGCAGCCGGTCGAACAGCGCGCGCGTCCGCGCCGGGATCGCGTCCACGTACTCCTGCACGTCGCCGTCCACGCCCGCATCCTGCACCTCCGTCGACGCGGCCGGCCTGAGGTTAGGCTGCCCTTACAATCGCCCCACCGCTCGAGAGGCCTCCAGGACCGTGCTCGTCTGCCACTGCCACCGCGTGACCGACACGCGCATCGCTCAAACCCTGGCGGCCGGCGCCGACGGGGTGCGCGGCGTGGTGCGCGCGACGCGGGCCGGCAGCGGCTGCGGCGGGTGCATCCCGGTGCTGCGCCAGCTGTGCGCGGAGCGGGCCGCGGCGAGCAGCTGCGCGCTGCACGCCGACGAGGTCATGGCGGGCTAGCGTCAGACCACCGGCAGGACGACACGAGGAGACGGCGTGCAGGGCGACGAGCGGGTCATCGAGCTCCTCAACGAGGTCCTCACCAACGAGCTGACCGCGACCAACCAGTACTACCTGCACTACGCGATGCAGAAGAACTGGGGCTTCAGCAAGCTCGCCGACCACACCTACGCCGAGTCGATCGACGAGATGAAGCACGCTGACCTGCTCATCCACCGGATCCTGTTCCTCGAGGGGCACCCGAACCTCCAGCGCATGGGCTCGATCCGCATCGGCGAGAAGGTGCGCGAGCAGTTCGAAGCCGACATGGCCATCGAGGTGCAGGCCATCGGGACGCTGCGCCGCGGCATCGACGTGTGCCGCGAGGCGAACGACACGGTCAGCCGGCTGCTGCTGGAGTCGATCCTGTCCTCGGAGGAGGAGCACATCGACTACCTCGAGACGCAGCTGTCGCTCATGAAGGGGATCGGCGAGCAGGAGTACCTCTCGCTCCAGGTCGGGAGCGGTCAGCCCCGCTGACGGGCTCCGCACACGATGTCCCTGCTCACCCTGGTGCTCATCGCGCTCGGCGTCTCCGCCGACGCGTTCGCCGTCGCCATCGGCAAGGGCCTGCAGATGCGGCGGCTGCGCCTCGGCCATGCCGCGACCATCGCCCTCGCGTTCGGGCTGTTCCAGGCGGTCATGCCCCTGCTGGGCTACCTGCTCGGGTCGCAGCTCGAGCGGGCGATCACGTCGTTCGACCACTGGGTGGCCTTCGCGCTGCTGGCCGGCGTCGGCGGCCGGATGCTGCACCAGGCGCGGACCGACGACGACGTCGCTGCCGCCTCCGACGACCTCGACTGGCGCGAGCTGCTCGTGCTGTCCGTGGCCACGAGCATCGACGCGCTCGCGGTCGGCATCGGCTTCGCCTTCCTGCCGGTGAGCATCGGGCCTGCTGTCCTGCTCATCGGCCTGACCACCGCGGTCCTCGCCTTCGGCGGCGTGCTGATCGGGCACCACGCCGGCGCGCGCTGGCGCCGTCCGGCTGCGGTGGCCGGCGGGCTGGTGCTCATCGGGATCGGCGTGAGCATCCTGGTGGAGCACCTGGAGGTGCTCTAGCAGCAGGGGCGGAGGCGGGGAGATTTGAACTCCCGATGGGCTTGAGACCCAAACCGCATTAGCAGTGCGGCGCCATAGACCGGACTAGGCGACGCCTCCCCGACGGCCTCGCGGCCGCCGCCGAGCACTCTAGCGAACGAGCTCGAGGGCGTAGACCCACTCCAGCCCGTCCACCTCGTCCATCCACTCGCCCGTGCGCACGAAGCCCAGCTTGGCGAGCACGGCCTGACTGGCGAGGTTGTCCGGCACCGTGCTGGCGACGCAGCGGCGCGCCCCCTGCTCGCGCGCCCACGCAAGCATCCCGGTCGCCAGCTCAGTGGCCAGCCCCTGCCGGCGCCACTGCGGCTGGACCCGGTAGCCGAGCTCGACCATCCCGTCCGCGTCCGGTCGCGCGTGGAAGCCGCACCGGCCGACGACGTCGCCGGTCTCCCGCAGCACGGCGGCGCGGTAGAGCCAGGGCAGCTCGGACGGGTCGTTGCGCAGCTGGGTCTGCCGCAGGCCCAGGACGTACTCGTCGTCCTCGAAGGTGTGCGCCTCGACCGGGAAGGGGGTCACCGCGTCGGCCGTCTCGAAGTCCCCGGCCAGCAGCGCGTCGAGGACGGGCAGCGGCAGCGGGTGCAGGTCGAGCCTGGGCGTCGAGAGGATCACGGACACAGCCTGCCTGCGACGGCAACCGCACCGCCCCCGGCTGCGTCTCATCCGCAGTCAAGCGTCCTGGGGGTCGCCGTGCCGTCTCGTCCCGTCTCTGCCAGCGCCGGCGTCGTCGCCGCGCTCGTCCTGGCCGCCGGTGCGGTGACGCTGCTGCCGGGAGCCGCACCGGAGGCGGCCGCCGAGGCGCTGGTGCCGTACGACGACTGCGACGCGCTGCTGGAGCACTACCGCACCGCGCTGGAGCGGACCGCCACCCCGTGGGGCTTCGGCGACGGCGGCATGGTGGTGTTCGACAGCGCCCGCAGCTCGGCGCAGCTGGCCGGGGTGTCCCCGGTCGCGGCGGAGGGCGCCGGCACGACCGGCTCGGCCGCCGGCAGCGGGCCCACCGGCACCAACCTGCAGGAGGCAGGGGTCGACGAGCCGGACCTGGCCAAGACCTCGGGCGACCTGCTGCTCGCCGTGGTCCAGGACCGGCTGCAGGTCGTGCGCCGGGGAGCGCAGCCGGAGCTGCTCGGCAGCGCCCCGCTGGGCGAGGACACCTGGGGCGCGGAGCTGCTCGTCCAGGGCGACCGGGTGCTGGTGATCGCTCCACGCGGGCACAGCGGCTGGGGGGCTGCGCGCTCCTCGTTCCTCGGCCCGCCGAGCTCGTCCACCAGCGCGATGCTCTTCGACATCAGGGACCCCGCCGCGCCGGCGCTCCTGGAGGAGGCCGAGCTCGACGGCCGCTACCTGTCGGCGCGGCTGTCCGACGGGGCGGTGCGGCTGGTCACCAGCCACCACCCCTCACCGGAGGCCGCGCAGCCTGCGGCGCCGCACGGCCAGGCGCAGCACGACGCGGCCCTGGCGG
>JAOPWK010000082.1 GCA_025965735.1 Frankiales bacterium | reverse complement strand
AGCCGGCCAGCTCGTCGTGCAGGGCGAGCAGCGTGGCGTCGCCGAGCGCGGCGGCGTCGCGCCGCAGGTTCGTCAGGACGTGCGCGCTGTAGGTCTCGAAGTCCTCCAGCAGCGGCGCGAGGCCGTCGGGGTGCAGGCTCAGGCGGAGTGCCCGCTACGGTCCCGCCACCGCCACGACCCGAGAGGCACCCGCATGCGCATGATCTTCGTCAACCTCCCCGTGCGCGACGTCGCCGCCAGCCGCGCGTTCTTCACCGCCCTGGGCTTCGGCTGGAACGAGCAGTTCAGCGGCGCGGACACCGCGTGCATGGTCGTGGAGGAGAACATCAGCGTGATGCTCCTGTCCCGCGAGCGCTTCGCCGACTTCGTGAACGGCCCGATCGCCGACGCGCACGCGAGCACCGAGGTCCTGCTGTGCCTGTCGGCCGACAGCCGCGACGCGGTGGACACCATGGTGGCGACGGCGGTCGCCGAGGGCGGCAAGGCGTGGAAGCCGGTCATGGAGCACGGCCCGATGTACGGCCACAGCTTCGCCGACCTGGACGGTCACGTCTGGGAGGTCATGCACATGGGCGCCAGCGCGTGAGCGACGTCGCCACCCGCTTCCGCTCGCTGGCAGGCGGTTTCACCGAGCGCGTGCAGGCCGTCCCCACCGGCGGCTGGGACGCGCCGGCACCCTGCCAGGGCTGGGTGGCCCGCGACGTCGTCCGGCACCTGGTCGAGTGGGTGCCAGGCTTCTTCTCCGGGTCGGCGGTCCGCTTCCCCGAGCTGCCGAGCGTCGACGAGGACCCGGCCGCCGCCTGGTCCGGCCTCGCCGGTGCGGTGCAGGCGGCGCTGGACGACCCGGAGGTGGCGGCCACGGAGGTGACCAGCCGCGCCGGGACGCACCAGGTCGAGACCGCGTTCGCGATGTTCGTGCTGCCGGACGTGCTCGTGCACACCTGGGACCTGGCCCGGGCCACCGGCCTGGACGAGCGGCTCGACCAGGACGAGGTGCGGGGCCTGCTCGGCGGGCTCGGCTCCGTCGACGAGCAGATGCTCGTGGCGAGCGGCCAGTACGGCCGGCGCGTTCCGGTCGCCGACGACGCCGACGACCAGACGCGCCTGATCGCCATGACCGGCCGCGACCCCGCCTGGCGGCCTTAGAGCTTCTCGAGCGGGGCGTACCGCAGCAGCAGCCACTTCGCGCCGGTGGTGCCGCCGAAGTCGACCTCGGCCTGCGTGCTGTCGCCGGCGCCGCGGGTGGCCGTGACGGTGCCCAGCCCGAACGCGTCGTGGGTGACGCGGTCCCCTATCTCGAGGTTCGGGATCGGGCGCAGCCCCGGTCCGGCGGCCCGGCCGCGGGCGGTGCCGATGAGCCGGTCCGCGGCGCGGGTGAGCGCCGGTGCGGGCGCCGACAGCGAGGACTCCCCGCGCTGCCAGTCCACCAGCCCGTCCGGCACCTCGTCGAGGAACCGCGAGGGCGGGTTGTACGAGGTCTGCCCCCAGGCGCTGCGCACGTGCGCACGTGACAGGTAGAGCCGCTCACGCGCGCGGGTGATGCCGACGTACGCCAGGCGCCGCTCCTCCTGCAGCTCGCGCTCGTCCCCGAGCGTGCGCAGGTGCGGGAAGACGCCGTCCTCCAGGCCGGTCAGGAAGACGACGGGGTACTCCAGGCCCTTCGCGGCGTGCAGCGTCATCAGCGTGACCACGCCGTCGCCGTCGCCGTCCGGGTCGGGGATCTGGTCGGCGTCCGCCACCAGCGACACCTGCTCCATGAACTCGGCGACCCCGCCGTCGGGCACCCGCTCGCTGAACTCGCGCGCCACGCCGACGAGCTCGGACAGGTTCTCGACGCGGCTCTCGTCCTGCGGGTCGGTGCTCTGCGCGAGCTCGGTCAGGTAGCCGGTCCGGTCGAGCACCGCCTCGATCACCTCGGCCGGCGGCATGTTGCCGGCGACCAGCGCGCGCAGCTCGTCCATGAGGTCGGCGAACTCCCGCACGGCCTTGGCGCTGCGGGTCGCCATCCCGCCGACCTCGTCGCACCGGCGCAGGGCCTCGGCGAAGGGCACCCGCTCCCGGCTGGCGAACGCCTCCAGGCACGCCTCCGCGCGGTCGCCGATGCCACGGCGCGGGGTGTTGAGGATCCGGCGCAGGCTGACCGTGTCGGACGGGTTGGCCAGCACGCGCAGGTAGGCCAGGGTGTCGCGCACCTCCTTGCGCTCGTAGAAGC
Source organism: Frankiales bacterium (assembly GCA_025965735.1). Taxonomy (GTDB): domain Bacteria; phylum Actinomycetota; class Actinomycetes; order Mycobacteriales; family SCTD01; genus SCTD01. The sequence continues at coordinate 12,483 of JAOPWK010000082.1, read as the reverse complement.
GCACACCGCCGACGACCTTGTACGGCAGGCCGACCCGGATGAACACCTCCTCGAAGACGCGGGACTGCGCGTTGGTCCGGTAGAAGACCGCCACCTGGTGGGCCTTGACGCCGTGCTCGTCGCCGAGGCGGTCGACCTCGCCGGCGACGAAGGCCGCCTCGTCGTGCTCGTTGTCGGCGACGTAGCCGACGATGCGGTCGCCCTCGCCAGAGTCGGTCCAGAGGCGCTTGGGCTTGCGGCTCGGGTTCTTGGCGATGACGGCGTTGGCGGCAGTCAGGATCGTCTGCGTGGAGCGGTAGTTCTGCTCCAGCAGCACCACTTTGGCGTCCGGGTAGTCGTTCTCGAAGTCCTCGTTGTTGCGGATGTCGGCGCCGCGGAAGGCGTAGATGCTCTGGTCGGCATCCCCGACGACGCACAGCTCGGCGGGAGCGACCGCACCCGGAGCCGTCGCCCGCTGGCGGTCCCTCATCCGCTGTCCGCCGGTGGCCCCGACCAGCTCGCGGACCAGGACGTACTGCGCGTGGTTGGTGTCCTGGTACTCGTCGACGAGCACGTGGCGGAACCGCCGCCGGTAGTGCTCGGCCACGTCCGGGAAGGCCTGGAAGAGGTCGACGGTCGTCATGATGAGGTCGTCGAAGTCGAGCGCGTTGGCCTCCTTGAGGCGCGCCTGGTAAGTCGCGTAGACCTCCGCGACCTGCTTCTCGACGACCGTCTCGGCCTTGCTGCGCGCGGCCTCCCAGTCGACGAGCTCGTTCTTCAGGTCGCTGACCTGGTTGCTCATCGAGCGGGCCGGGAAGCGCTTGGGGTCCAGGTCCAGGTCGCGGCAGACCAGCGTCATGAGCCGCTGCGCGTCGGCCTGGTCGTAGATCGAGAAGGTGCTCGTGAAGCCGAGCTTCTTGGCCTCGGCGCGCAGGATCCGCACGCAGGCGGAGTGGAAGGTGAGCACCCACATCGCGCGGGCACGCGCACCGACGGCCGCCGCGACGCGCTCGCGCATCTCGCCGGCGGCCTTGTTGGTGAAGGTGATCGCGAGGACCTCGCCGGGCTGCACGCCGCGCGCGGAGAGCAGGTACGCGATGCGGGTGGTGAGCGCCTTGGTCTTGCCGGAGCCTGCGCCGGCGACGATCAGCAGCGGGCTGCCCTCGTGCACCACGGCCTCGCGCTGCTGGGGGTTCAGGCCCTCCAGGAGCCGCTCGACGCGGGGCTGGGCCGGCGCGAGCACCGCCGGTCCGAACTCCTCATCAGCGAACAGGCTCACCCTGACCATCCTAGGTCGGGGCTCCGACACCGCGACCTCCCCGGCGATCATGCAGTTGTGGCACACCGCCCACGCTCAGCGGGCGTGTCACAACTGCATGATCGCCACAGAAGGGGGTGTGGTGAGGTGGCGGCCACACCTCAGGAGGACGCGTGAGCGAGGACGAGAAGGTCGAGCGGGCGCTGGTCGTCACCGCGCACCCGGACGACGTGGACTTCGGCGCGGGCGGCACCGTCGCGGCCTGGACGGCCCAGGGCATCGAGGTCTCGTACTGCATCTGCACCGACGGCGACGCCGGCGGCTTCGACCCGGCAGTGCCGCGCGACCAGATCGCCGGCATCCGGCAGGCCGAGCAGCGCGCAGCCGCCAAGGAGCTCGGCGTCGAGGACGTGGTGTTCCTCGGCTACCCCGACGGCCGGCTGCTCGTGACGGTCGAGCTGCGCCGCGACATCAGCCGGGTCATCCGGCAGAAGCGCCCGCAGCGCGTGCTCATCCAGTCGCCTGAGCGCAACTGGGAGCGCATCTACTCCTCGCACCCGGACCACCTCGCTGCCGGCGAGGCCGCCATCAGCGCCGTCTACCCGGACGCGCGCAACCCCTTCGCGCACCTCGACCTGGCCGCCGAGGGGCTCGAGGCGTGGACGGTCCCGGAGGTCTGGGTCATGGGCGGCACCACCGCCGGGCCGAACCGCTACGTCGACGTGACCGACACCTTCGAGCGCAAGCACGCCGCGCTGCTGCAGCACGTCTCGCAGACCGCGCACATGGAGGACCTCGAAGGCATGCTGCGCGGCTGGCTGAGCGCGCACGCCGTGACCGCGGGCTTCGGCGACGGCCGCCTCGCGGAGGCGTTCCGGGTCGTGCCGACGCGCTAGTGCTCGTGGGCCCCGGAGCGGCCGCCGAGGCGTGCCTCCTGGGCGGTGAGCAGCCACAGCAGGCCGGGCCCGGTCCAGGTGAGGACCAGCGGAAGGAGCGCGGCGAGGGTCGGGATGCGCTCCGAGCGGTAGAAGAGCAGCGCCAGCGCCAGTCCGACGAGCGAGGCGGCCAGCGCGATCGCGCCCCAGCGGGTGGCGGAGAACGCGCGCTCGTCAGCCATCTGCAGCGCCACCACGAACGGCGCGAGCGTCACGGCGGCCAGCAGGGCGAGGCCAACGGCCAGGATCAGCGGGAAGACGACGGCGGCCAGCAGCAGGTCGAGCACGGCGTCAACCTAGTGGGAGGCCGGTGCCGCTCACGGCCGCGGCCAGCAGGCCGAGCACCAGCAGCGCGCCCGCGCGCCGGACGTGCACGAAGCAGACCGCGGCGAACCAGAGCGGCCAGACCGGGAAGCCCGGCGGCGGCTCGGCGGGTGCCGGCTTGCGCAGCGCGCCCGCCACCTTGCGCAGCGTCGGGAGCCCGAGGGCGACGAGCAGCACCGGCCACGGCAGCGCGCCCACCGCGACGGAGACGCCGGTCGTGACGTAGAAGGCGACGAGGATGCCGATCGTTGCGACGCGCGCCTTGACGTCGCCGAGCAGCACCGGCAGCGTCCGCGTCCCCGTCGGCTCGTCGTAGGCGATCTTGTCGATGTGCTTGCCCATGAGCACGCTCGTGCACAGCAGGCCGTACGGGACGCTCGCCAGCCAGACCTGCCACGGCAGCTCGCCGACCGCCGAGAAGTACGTGCCGGCGACCATCAGCGGGCCCCACGTCAGGAAGACGTCGGGCTCGCCGAGGCCGTGCTTCTTCAGCCGCAGCGGCGGCGAGGTGTAGGCGATCGACAGGAACAGCCCGGCCACGGCAAAGGCGACGACCGGCCAGCCGCGCTGCGTCGCGAGCACGACCATGATGACGAAGTCGGCCGCCATCAGCCCGAGGACCGCGAGCCCCATCTGCTTGCGTCGTACCAGCCCGGACAGGATCGGGTGCGGCGCGTAGAGGGCTCGCGGGTAGGCCTCGGTGTCCAGACCCACGTCGAGGTCGGACAGGTCGTTGAGGATGTTGTTGCAGGCGTGCGCCAGCAGGATGCCGAGCAGCGCCAGCAGGTAGAGCGGCCAGGAGAAGCCGTCGGCGCGCACCGCGAGCAGACCGGCCACGAGGCCGGCGAACAGCGTCATCGGCAGGACCGCGGCCCGCGTCACGACCAGCCAGCGGGTGACGCCGTCGAGGGACGCGACCGGGCGGTCGGGCGGCGGGTTCGTGGTGCGCAGGGCGTACGACCAGGCGCCCAGCCGGCCGGCGCGCGGCGGGGCGAGGAGGCGCCGCTCGCGCGCGCTGGTAGCCATCGGCAGACGGTACCTAGACCAGCCGCCGGTCCGCCGCCCAGCGCGAGAGCTCGCGGCGGCGCCGGGCTTGGAGAGCGCAGAGAGCGACGACCTGCACGAGAAGTTCGTCGTCGGGTCCGCCGACGTCACGGTGACGCTCGACGCCGACGTCCGCGTCGGAGAGCTGGAGGTGCTCCATGTCCAGGCACGAGCGGGACGTGCTGTCCCTGATGGGCGGGCTGCTGCTGGTGCTCATCGCCGCGCTGTACCTCGTCGACGACACGACCGGGCTGTCCTTCGACGGCCGCTGGGCCGCGCCCGGGCTGCTCGTGTCGGTCGGTGTCGCCGGCCTCGTCGCGAGCGTCCGCCGCACCCGCTAGAAGAGGGAGGTGTTCTCGAGCGCGAGCAGCCGCTGCTTGCGCTCGATCCCGCCGGCGTAGCCGCGCAGCTTCCCGTCGGACCCGATCACCCGGTGGCAGGGGACCACCACGGCGATCGGGTTCCGGCCGTTGGCCAGGCCGACGGCGCGCACGCACTTCGGGTCGCCGAGGCGAGCAGCCACCTCCCCGTACGTGGCGGTGGTGCCGTACGGGATGCGGCGCAGCTCCTCCCACACCCGGTGCTGGAAGGCCGTCCCGGGCGGGGCCAGCGTCAGGTCGAAGTCGGTGCGCTCACCGGCGAAGTGCTCGCCGAGCTGCCGGGCCGCCTCGACCAGCACCGGCTCGTCCGGGGACGGCGGCACGTCCGGCGCCTGGAACGGCGCGAAGTGCGCCTTGACCAGCGCCCCCTCGACGCCGACCAGGAGCAGCTCGCCAACCGGCGTCGGCACCGTCGTCCAGCCCATCGCGTCACCGTAAGCGGTTGCGGCCGGACGTAGCGTGGACCCACGTGCAGCCCCTCCCCTTCGCCGACCCCGGCCCCGCGGATCTGCGGTCGCCCACGCGCTTCCTGCTGCGGGTCGCGCGGCTGCAGGGCCGCACGGTGCTCGGCGGCATGTTCTTCGGCGTGCTCTGGATGAGCTGCCAGGCCGTGGTGCCGTTCGTCCTCGGTCGCGCCATCGACGAGGGGGTCGCGGCACGGGACGCGGATGCGCTGCGGCACTGGGCTCTGGTGCTGCTGGGGATCGGGACGCTGCAGGCCGTCGCCGGGATCACCCGGCACCGCTTCGCGGTGAGCAACTTCCTGATCGCCTACTTCCGCACGACCCAGTGGGTCAGCCGGCAGACGCTGCACCTGGGCGCCGACCTGCGCAAGGCCACCTCCACCGGTGAGGTCGTCAGCGTCGGCACCACCGACACGCTCGGCATCGCGCGGGCGCTCGACGTCACCGCCCGCGGCGCCGGCTCGATCGTCGCCTTCCTGCTGGTGGCGGTGCTCCTGCTGAACGCCTCCCCTGCACTGGGCGCGGTCGTGCTCGTCGGCGTGCCGCTGTTCAGCTTGGTCATCGGCCCGGCGCTGCGGCCGCTGCACAGCCGGCAGGCGCACCAGCGCGAGGCGCTCGGCCGGCTCACCACCCTCGGCACGGACACCGTCGCCGGCCTGCGCGTGCTGCGCGGCGTCGGCGGCGAGAGCGCCTTCGTCGACCGCTACCGGCGCGAGTCGCAGCGGGTGCGGCAGTCCGGGGTGCAGGTGGCCCGCAGCCAGTCGCTGCTGGACGCCGCGCAGGTCCTCGTCCCGGGCACGTTCGTCGTGCTGGTCACCTGGCTGGCAGCGCGCTTCGCGGTGCAGGGCCGCATCTCCGTCGGCGACCTCGTCGCGTTCTACGGCTACGCCGCCTTCCTCGTCACGCCGCTGCGCACCATCACGGAGGCGGCCGACAAGGTGACGCGCGCGCTGGTCGCCGCCAAGCGGATGATCGCGCTGCTCAGCCTCCAGCCGACGCTGAAGGACCCGGCGCAGCCGCTGCCCGAGCCGCCCCCGATGTCTCCGCTGCAGGACGCGACCACCGGACTGCTCGTGAAGCCCGGTCTGCTCACCGCCGTCGTCAGCCCCGAGCCCGTCGAGGCGTCGGCGCTGGCGGACCGGCTGGGGCGGTACGTCGACGGTGAGGTGCGGCTCGGCGGCGTGCTGCTGTCGGACCTGCCACTCGACGTCGTGCGGCGTCGGGTGCAGGTCGTCGACAAGGACGCGCAGCTGCTGTCGGGCGTGCTGCGCGAGGAGCTCGGCGGCACCGGCGACGTCGACGCTGCGGTGCACGCCGCCTGCGCGGAGGACGTGCTCGAGGCCCTGCCCGACGGGCTGGACACCGTGCTGGAGGAGCGCGGCCGCCAGCTGTCCGGCGGCCAGCGGCAGCGGCTGGTGCTCGCCCGCGCGCTGCTCGCGGACCCCGAGGTGCTGGTGCTCGACGAGCCGACCAGCGCTGTCGACGCGCACACCGAGGCCCGCCTCGCCGACCGGCTGCGCGTCGCCCGTTCCGGTCGTACGACCGTCGTCATGTCGAGCAGCCCGCTGGTGCTCGACCGTGCGGACGAGGTCGCGCTGCTGCTCGACGGCCAGGTGGTCGCCGTCGGCACGCACAAGCAGCTGCTGGACAGCGACGCCTACCGGTCGGTCGTCCTGCGGACGGAGCCCGCGGCATGAGCACCCCGGCACGTCCCTCGCTGCGCTCACGACGCGCCGGAGACCCCGCATGACCGCGCTGCCCGTGGCCGGCGCCGCGCAGGTGCGCCGCTACGCCGTCAGCCTGGCCAAGCGGCACCCGCGCGCGCTCGGCCTCTCGCTGGCGCTGTACGCCGCCGCAGCGCTCGCCGGGCTCGTCGCGCCGCGGCTGCTCGGCGCGCTGGTGGAGGCCGTCGAGAAGGGGACGACCGCCGGCTACGTCGACAGGATCGCGCTGGCGCTCGCCGGCGCCGTGCTGCTGCAGACGGCGCTCACCAAGTGGTCGCGCACCATCTCGCTCGTGCTGGCCGAGGAGGTGTTCGCCGACCTGCGCGAGGACTTCCTGGAGCGCGTCGTGGCGCTGCCGCTGTCGACGGTCGAGCGGGCCGGCTCCGGCGACCTGCTGAGCCGCACCACCTCCGACGTCGACACCCTCGCCAAGACGGTGCGGTACGCCGTGCCCGAGGTGCTGGTCGCCACCGTCACCTCGGTGCTGACGATCGCCGCGGCGTTCCTCGTCTCCCCCACGGTCGCCAGCGCGATGCTGCTGTCCGCACCGGTGCTGTTCTTCTCCACCCGGTGGTACCTGCGCCGCGCTCCCGACGGCTACCTGCGCGAGCGGGCGGCGTACGCCGTCGTCACCGCCGGCATCGCCGAGACCGCTGAGGGATCGCGCACGGTGGAGTCGCTGCGCCGGCAGGACGTGCGGCGCAGGCGCGGTGACGACGACATCCGCTACGCCTACGGCACCGAGCTGTACACCCTGCGGCTGCGCACGATCTGGTTCCCGCTGGTGGACCTGTCGTTCGTGCTGCCGCTCGTGAGCGTCGTGCTGCTGGGCGGCTGGCTGTACACGCGTGGCGACGCCTCTCTCGGCGAGGTGACGGCGGTGGCGCTCTACGTGCAGCTGCTGCTCGACCCGCTGGACCGGCTGCTGAGCTGGCTCGACGAGCTGCAGGTCGGCGCCTCCTCGCTGGCCCGGCTGATCGGCATCGCCGAGGTGCCGGACGACCGCTCCCCCAGCGGTCAGTCACCAGAGGGCGAGGACCTCACTGCGGACGACGTCCGCTTCTCCTACCGCGACGGCCACGACGTCCTGCACGGGCTGGACCTGGCCGTGCGCCCGGGTGAGCGGCTGGCCGTGGTCGGGCCCTCCGGCGCCGGCAAGTCGACGCTCGGGCGGCTGCTCGCCGGTGTGCACGGTCCGCGCTCCGGCACGGTCACCCTCGGCGGCGTCCCGATGCTCGACCTGCCGCTGGAGCAGCTGCGCACGGAGGTCTCGCTCGTCACGCAGGAGCACCACGTCTTCGTCGGCACGCTGCGCGAGAACCTCCTGCTGGCAAGGGAGGACGCGACCGACGAGCAGGTACGGGCCGCGCTGGACGCGGTCGACTGGACGTACGACGTGGACCTCGACGCCGCGGTCGGCGCGGGCGGCCTGACGCTGTCGCCGGCGCAGGCCCAGCAGGTCGCACTGGCCCGCCTGGTGCTCGCCGATCCGCACACGCTGGTGCTCGACGAGGCGACCTCGCTGCTCGATCCGCGGGCGGCCCGGCACCTGGAGCGGTCGCTGGCCGCCGTCGTCACCGGACGCACCGTCGTCGCGATCGCGCACCGCCTGCACACCGCCTCGGACGCCGACCGCGTCGCGGTGGTGGAGGGCGGCCGCGTCACCGAGCTCGGCAGCCACGACGAGCTGCTCGCGCTCGGAGGCTCCTACGCCGCGCTGTGGGCGTCCTGGCAGTCGTCGTGACGTCGCGACCGGCGGCGGGCGGCGGGCGCTGGGTGACGGTGTCGCCGGAGCGGCTGCAGCGCTGGCTGGACGGCTTCGGGACGCGGCACGGGCCGGTCACCCGCACCTTCGACGAGCAGGTCGTACGGCTCGAGGGGGAGGACGGCGCGGTGGCCGAGGTCGAAGTGCCGTTCCCGCCGCTGGACGGCGGTCTGGTCGAGCACGTGCTGCGCGACCGCCGCGTCGGCGTGCTGCTCGTCCGCCTCGGCGGCTGCGCCTGCGGCGTCTTCGCCGGCCCCAAGCTCGTCGCCAGCAAGGTGACGACGCGTCAGGTGCACGGCCGGATCCAGGCCGGTGGCCAGTCGCAGCAGCGCTTCTCGCGGCGACGCGACGGCCAGGTGCGCGTCATGCACCAGGCCAGCGCGGACACCGCCGTGCGCGTCCTGCTGCCGGAGGCGGCGACGCTGGACGCGCTGGTGGTCGGTGGCGAGCGGACAGCCGTCGACGCCGTCCTCGCCGACCGCCGCCTCGAGCCGCTGCGCCCGCTGGTCCGGGGACGGCTGCTGGATGGGCCCGACCCGCGGCAGAAGGTGCTGGAGGCCTCCTACGACCAGCTGCGCGAGGTCTGGATCCGGGTGCTCGAGCCCTAGCTGTTCGGGGGCTCGTCCTTGCCCTCCTCCTCGAGCTTGTCCGCCTCCTCCTTGGTCTTGTGCACCGCACCGTCCGCGTGGTCCGGCGGCCCGTAGACGGTGTAGAGCACGAGCGGGTTCGGGCCCTCGTTGAGGAAGTTGTGCTTCTTGCCGGCCGGCACGACGACGATGTCGCCGGCCTTGACCTTCTTCTCCTTGCCGCTGACGACGGCCTTCCCGATGCCGCTCACGAACGACAGGATCTGGTCGGTGTCGTCGTGCACCTCCTCGCCGATCTCCCCGCCCGGCGGGATCGTCATGATCACCAGCTGGGTGTGCTCACCGGTCCACAGGACACGGCGGAAGTCGGCGCTCTGCTCGGCCACGGTCGCGATCTCGAAGTGCTCCATGACCGACCGCTTCCCCGTGCGTGGGGTTCCCACGCACGGGCGGTCTCCGCAGGTCCGACCGGCACTGCGCGGCCCGGCCCCATACGGTCGCCGCATGACCGCTCTCTGCCGCCGCACGCTGCTCAAGGGAGCTGCGGCCACCTGCGGCACCGGCCTGCTCGCCGCCTGCGCTGGGGAGTCGCCGCCGGTGTCGGCGCCGGCTCCCAACAGCCCTGCTGCACCGCCCGCGGGCGGTCTGCGGGTGACGCTCGGGCAGCTGTCCGACATCCCCGTCGGCGGCGCGGTGTCCGTCAGCGCCCCCGGCGGCGGCAAGGTGCTGCTCACGCAGCCGAAGGCGGGCGAGGTGACGGGGTTCAGCGCTGTCTGCCCGCACGAGGGGTGCGCGGTCGCCGTGGACGACGACCGCTTCGCCTGCCCCTGCCACGGCTCGCAGTTCGAGCTCGACGGCTCGCTGCGCCGGGGGCCCGCCCGCGCGGGTCTGACGTCCTACCCGGTGCAGGTCGTGGACGGTCAGGTCCTGCCGGCCTGAGCCGTCAGCGCGCAGGACCGACTGGCGCGAAAGGGCAGGCGCCCTCGAGGTCTACGGCTGCACGAGCGCAGCGACGTCGACGGTGCGGTGCCCCCACAGCTGCACGCACCACCCGGCGTCCCGCCAGCCCCTGCGCAGGTAGAAGCCGAGCGCCGGGCTGAGCACGTCGACCTCGAGCACGGCTGTCCGCTGCATCAGGTTCGCGTGGTCGACGGCGTGCTGCAGCAGCGCGGTCCCCGTGCCCGGGACCGTGCGGTCGGTGAACAGCCGGCTGACCACCGCGAGTGCGTCGGTGCCGGCGGCCTGCCGCCACAGCTCGTGCGCGGGGCCGTGCGCCGGGTGCAGCGCGACGTGCCCGTGGACGCCTTGCTGCTCGGCCACCCAGCCGCCGATCTCGTCGGCGTCGGCGAGCCACCAGTCGCTCACGGCCTCGGCGCGGACCGGGTACCCCTCCTGCTCGTGCGTGCGCTGCAACAGGGCGAGCAGGACGGGCAGGTCGCCGGATCGGCGCAGGCGGAGCGCTACTCCCACTCGATGGTGCCCGGCGGCTTGCTGGTCACGTCGAGCACCACGCGGTTCACCTCGCGCACCTCGTTGGTGATGCGCGTCGAGATGCGAGCCAGCACGTCGTACGGGATCCGCGACCAGTCCGCGGTCATGGCGTCCTCGGAGGAGACCGGTCGCAGCACGTCCGTGTGGCCGTACGTCCGCCCGTAGCCCTGCACGCCGACGCTGCGCACGTCCGCGAGCAGCACGACGGGGCACTGCCAGACGTCGCGGTCCAGGCCGGCGGCGGTGAGCTCCTCGCGGGCGATGGCGTCGGCCTCGCGCAGCAGGTCGAGGCGGTCCTGGGTGACCTCGCCGATGATGCGGATCCCGAGGCCGGGTCCTGGGAACGGCTGGCGCCAGACGATCGCCTCGGGCAGCCCGAGCTCGACGCCGACCTTGCGCACCTCGTCCTTGAACAGCGTGCGCAGCGGCTCGACCAGGTCGAACTGCAGGTCCTCGGGCAGGCCGCCGACGTTGTGGTGGCTCTTGATGTTGCTGGTGCCGGCGCCGCCGCCGGACTCGACGACGTCCGGGTAGAGGGTGCCCTGCACGAGGAAGTCGACCGGCTCGTCGGCACTGATCTCGCGAGCGGCGGCCTCGAACGAGCGGATGAACTCGCGGCCGATCGCCTTGCGCTTGGCCTCCGGATCGGTGACGCCGGCCAGCGCGTCCAGGAAGGTCTTGCTGGCCTCCACCACGTGCAGGTCGACGCCGGTCGCGGCGACGAAGTCCTGCTCGACCTGCTCCGCCTCTCCCTTGCGCAGCAGGCCGTGGTCGACGAACACGCAGGTGAGCTGATCGCCCACCGCGCGCTGCACGAGGGCCGCGGCGACCGCGCTGTCCACGCCGCCGGACAGGCCACAGATCACCCGCTTGTCGCCCACCTGCTGGCGGATCCGCTCCACCTGGTCCTCGACGATGTTCACCATCGTCCAGGTCGGCCGGCAGCCGGCGCCCTCGATCAGGAACCGCTTGAGCACCTCCTGGCCGTGGTCGCTGTGCAGGACCTCCGGGTGGAACTGCACGCCGTATAGCCCGCGGGCGGTGTCCTCGAAGGCGGCGACCGGCGTCTGCGGGGTCGAGGCCGTGACGCGGAAGCCGTCCGGCGCCTCGGACACGGCGTCGTTGTGCGACATCCACACCGACTGGTCGCCCGGCAGGCCGCTGAACAGGACTCCCGGGTCGACGACGGCCAGCGCCGTGCGGCCGAACTCCGCGGTGCCGGTCTGCGCGACGGTGCCGCCGAGGGAGGCGGCCATAGCCTGGAAGCCGTAGCAGATGCCGAACGTCGGGACGCCGGTCTCGAAGAAGCCGGACGCCACCTGCGGGGCGCCCTCGGCGTACACGCTGCTCGGTCCGCCGGAAAGGATCACGGCCTTGGGGGCGCGCTCGCGGATCTCCTCCGCGGTGATGGTGTGCGGGACGATCTCGCTGTAGACGTGGCACTCGCGCACGCGCCGAGCGATCAGCTGCGCGTACTGCGCCCCGAAGTCGACGACAAGGACGGTGTCTGCGTCTGCGTGGGGAGCGGTCACCCGGGCAACGCTACCGAGCCGCGCGGCTGCCGGCTCAGGCCGTGACGGTGACGCCGTTCCAGAAGGCGACCCGGCCGCGGATCTCGCTGGCTGCCTCCTTCGGCTCCGGGTAGTACCAGGCCGCATCGGCGTTGGTCTCCCCGTCCACCTGCACCGAGAAGTAGCTCGCGGTGCCCTTCCACGGGCAGACGCTCGTGCGGGACGAGTCGACCAGGACACCGTCGGCCACCGCCTCGCGCGGGAAGTAGTGGTTGCCCTCGACGACGACGGTGTCGTCCGACTGGGCGATGACGGTGCCGTTCCAGGATGCAGTGGCCATGGAGGGATCAGACACCCGCAGCCGGTGTTGCGCCAGCCGGGGGTGGCACGACCACGCCTCGACAACGCGGACTTCCTTTTGAAACCCGTTGTTCCACAGGCACGTCGGCCCTCCGGAACTGTCGGAGGTCGGTCGTAGGTTCGTCGTTGTGAGAGACCTGCTGTTCCCCTTGACACCGGCGTTGACCGGTGCGTTGCGGGCGGGTGCGCGGGCGCAGGCGGTCGGGTTGGTGCAGGAGTACCGGGCGATCGTGCGGATGCTGGAGACCGCCGAGCCCGAGCAGCGCCAGTTCGTGGCCGGTGAGGTCGCGTGCGTGCTGCACGTCTCACCGCACACCGCCACCGGCCGGCTGAACACCGCGGTCCGGCTGTCCGCCCAGCCACGCCTGGTCGCCGCCTTGGAGCAGGGGATGCTGCTCGTCGGCCACGCACTGGCGGTGCTGGACGAGATCGAGCACCTCGCCCCGCCGCACGCCGCCCTCGTCCTGGACCAGGTCCTCGGCTTCGACACCACCGGTCCGGTGGAGCTGACACCCGGTGAGCTGCGCGCGGCGGTCAGAACGGCTGGAACAGCCACCTCGAACCCGACGGCACCATCACCTGGACCAGCCCCACCCGCGGCGTCTACAAGCGCAAGCCCAAGCGCACCATCCCGCCCCAGATCCCACCGGGCAGCCAGCTG
>JAOPWK010000066.1 GCA_025965735.1 Frankiales bacterium | reverse complement strand
GCGTGGTCATGCGCTCGAACTCGTCGACGTGCCGCAGCACGCTCTCGCGGCACTTGGCGTTGAACTCCGCGACGCCGTACGCCTCGATGTCCTGCTTGCCGGAGAAGCCGAGCTCCTTCTCGACGGCCAGCTCGACCGGCAGCCCGTGGCAGTCCCAGCCGGCCTTGCGGGGGACGTGCCGCCCCTGCATGGTCTTGAAGCGCGGGAACAGGTCCTTGAAGACCCGCGCCTCGACGTGGTGCGTCCCCGGCTTCCCGTTGGCCGTCGGCGGTCCCTCGTAGAAGACCCACGGCTCGCCGTCCCGGGTCTGCTCGAGGCTGCGCTCGAAGACCCGGCCCTCCTGCCAGCGCTGCAGGACCGCGCGCTCGACGGCGGGCAGGTCGACCTGGGCGGGCAGCTGCTTCATGCGGGGGTCCTCCGTCGGGTGCGTGCTCGACGGAGGGACGAGGCTGGTCGGCCCCGCGGTACCACCCTCCTTGGAGTCCCTGGGGGACTCCCGCTCTTGTCGTGCGGCGTCGCTCAGGGGCTGATGTTCACGCGCGGGCACGCCTCCGGGCTCACACCGTCCCCGGCTCGCTCTGGGCTGCGTCCGCGGCTACTGGTCCCCGTCGCTGCGACAGGGTCATCGTACGGCGGCCGTCGAGCGGGACCGCCGCGCTGTGGCGCGCCGCCCCTGACCCGGCTGCACACGTCGTGATCCACGTCGGGTGCAGCCGAGCGCGGGCTGGTGCTCTTCACGATCACGACGTGTGCGGCTGTGCCACCACGACGCGCCGCCGACACGCCGCTGCAGGCCCCGGGGCGGGCTCCTGTACGGCGTGTCGCCGGCGGGATGTGTGCGGTGCTCCCCGCGTGGTGTCTTTGTGACCGGTAGGGCGTGCACGTATCCTGCGCGCGGTCGTGATCATGCCCGCCCGGGCGCGAGCGACGTGAGGGGGCTCGATGGCCACGCGCTTCGGCAAGGTCCGGAACCTGCTGCCCGGCGGCAAGAGGCCGTCGGACAAGAAGGAGCCCGCGCCGGTCTCCACGCCGACGAGCACGGCCGCCAAGGCGACTGCACCGCTGGCCAAGGCGGCGAAGACGGCCGCGGCACCGGCCAAGGCGGTGGTGGCCAAGGCCGCCGCGCCGGCGAAGGCCGCTGCCAAGGCGCCGGCCAAGGCGTCGGCCAAGGCCGCGTCGGCCGCCGGCAAGAGCACGCCGAAGGTCGCTGCGCCGGCGAAGACCGCCAAGGCGCCGGCCAAGGCTGCTGCCGCCAAGGCCCCGGCCAAGAGCGCCACGAAGGCTCCGGCCAAGGCAGCCAAGGCTCCGGCGGAGGCTGTTGCGGCCAAGGCTCCTGCCAAGGCAGGGAAGGTCGCCGCACCGGCGAAGAGCGTCCCGGCCACGACGCCGGCGAAGGCAGCGAGCAGGACTGCGCCCGCGAAGACGGCGAGCAAGGCGGCCAAGGCTCCGGCCAAGGCTGCTGCGGCCAAGGCGCCCGCCACGGCGGGGAAGGTCGCCGCGCCCGCCAAGACCACGGCCAAGGGCTCCCCTGCCAAGGCGGCACCGTTCACGTCGGCCGCCAAGGCTGCTCCGGCAACGGCTGCGCCGGCGAAGTCCGCGGCAAAGTCCGCGGCAAAGTCCGCGGCGAAGTCTGCTGCCAAGGCTCCCGCCAAGGCAGCGACACCCGCGCCCGCCAAGACCGCCGCCAAGGCCCCGGCCAGGACGGTCAAGGCCGCTCCGGCGAAGGGCGCGCCGGCCCCGGCCAAGAAGGCCGCCGCGGCCAAGCCGCCCGCGAAGGCCGCCCCCGTCAAGAGCGCCCCCGTCAAGAGCGCCCCCGCCAAGGCCGCGGAGCCGGAGAAGGCTCCTGCCGTCGCGACCCCCGCCGCCGCGACCGCCGCCCGTACCACCGCCGCCAAGGCCGAGCCGGCCGCCGCACCCGAGAAGGCGGCCAAGAAGAGCGCCGCCAAGAAGGTCGCCGCGCCCGAGCCGCCCGTCCCGATGGGCGAGGACGCCTGGACCAAGGCCGAGCTCAAGGCCGTCCGCAAGGAGCTCGAGGAGCAGGCCGGCGAGCTCCGCGGCGAGATCGACAGCGCCGAGGCGCAGAGCGAGTCGCTCAAGCGCGACCAGAGCAGCGAGGGCTCCGGCGACGAGGCCGACGCCGGCACCAAGACCTTCGAGCGCGAGCACGAGATGTCGCTGGCCAACAACAGCCGTGACCTTCTCGTGCAGGTCGAGCGGGCGTTGGGCCGCATCGACGCGGGCACCTACGGCCGGTGCGAGAACTGCGGCAACCCGATCCCGAAGGCGCGCCTGCAGGCGTTCCCGCGGGCGACGCTGTGCGTCACGTGCAAGCAGCGGGAGGAGCGGCGCTGACGCAGCCCACGCCGACCGAGCCCGCCCCGACCCAGCGCCCGAAGCGGACCGTCCTGCTGGCGGCGGTCGCGATCGCCGTCCTCGTGCTCGACCTCCTCACCAAGGTCTGGGTGGTCGCGGAGCTGGAGGGCCAGCGCCAGCTCGAGTACGGCCAGCTGATCATCCGCGTCTCCCGCAACCCGGGTGCGGCCTTCTCCTTCGCCGAGGGCGCCACACTGCTGTTCACCGTGGTGGCCGTCGTGGTCATCGTCGTGATCGTGCGGATCAGCCGGCGGCTGCGCAGCGTCGGCTGGGCCCTGAGCCTCGGGCTGCTGCTCGGCGGCGCCACCGGCAACCTGGTCGACCGGCTCTTCCGCAGCCCGGGCCCCGGTCGCGGCGCGGTCGTGGACTTCATCGACTTCCAGGTGTGGCCCAGCTTCAACGTCGCCGACAGCGGCATCGTCCTCGGCGGCCTGCTCGCGGTGCTGCTGTCGTTCCGCAACGTCGAGGTCGACGGGACGCGAACCAGCAAGGCCGCATGATGTACGGGTGACCCAGCGCCGATCCCTGCCCGTCCCCGAGGGGCTGGACGGGCTGCGGCTGGACGCCGCGATCAGCCGGCTGTTCGGGCTGAGCCGCACGTCGGCCGCCGACCTCGTCCAGGCAGGCGCGGCCACGCTGGACGGCAACACCACGATGAAGAGCGAGCGCGTGACCGCGGGCGCGGTGCTCGAGGTGGAGCTGCCCGACCCCGACCGCAGCACGCTGCCGGTCCCGACCGTCGTCGACGGCCTCACGGTGCTCTACGAGGACGACGACGTCCTCGTCGTCGACAAGCCGGTCGGTGTCGCCGCGCACCCGAGCCCCGGCTGGGAGGGCCCGACGGTCATCGGCGGGCTGGCAGCCGCCGGCCACCGCGTCAGCACCAGCGGCGCCGAGGAGCGGCAGGGCGTCGTGCACCGCCTCGACGTCGGCACCAGCGGCTGCATGGTCGTCGCCAAGAGCGAGCGGGCGTACACCGTCCTCAAGGACGCCTTCCGCGAGCGCACGGTCGACAAGCGGTACCACGCGCTCGTCCAGGGCCACCCGGACCCGATGAGCGGCACGGTGGACGCGCCGATCGACCGGCACCCGACCAGCGCGTACAAGTTCGCGGTCGTGGCGGGCGGGCGTGACAGCGTCACGCACTACGAGACGATCGAGGCGTTCCGGCACGCCACGCTGCTCGACATCCACCTCGAGACCGGCCGCACGCACCAGATCCGCGTGCACATGACCGCGCTCAAGCACCCGTGCGTCGGCGACGTCACCTACGGCGCCGACCCGACGCTGTCCAAGAAGCTCGGGCTCGAGCGGCAGTGGCTGCACGCCGTCAAGCTCGGCTTCGCGCACCCGGACGACGGCCGCTGGGTGGAGTTCGTGAGCCCGTACGCACCGGACCTCCAGCGGGCGCTCGACCGGGTCGCCGCATGGGGCTGAGGGACCTCGACTCGCGCCTGGTGCCGCGGATGGCCGCGGCGCTGCGCGACGTCCTCGACGGCGCTGAGCAGCGACGTGCCACAGCGTGCGAGCTCGCGCGCCAGCGCGCCCAGGCGCTGGTGGCCGCGCCCAGCACGGGGCTCCTCGGCCGGCTGGACGACCGCTACGCCTCCCGGGGTCCGCTCAAGCTGCTGCGCGACGTCCCCCAGCTCGGGGTGCTGCTCGTGGCCGCGGTCTTCCTCGCCGGCACCGGCGCGGCCCTGGCGCTCAGCGGTCCGGAGCAGGTGCGCGAGCGGCAGCTGGCCGAGCAGGAGGCCGAGCTGCCTCCCACGCTCGGCCCGGCCGTCGGCGCGGACATCGACGCGCACTTCGCGGCCGCCCGGGAGCGGGCCGTCAGCCTGTCGCGCAGCGACCCGGACCAGGACCACCTCGCGCTGGTCAGCCTGAACAAGGGGCTCACCCCGGAGGAGACCGGGGTGCTGCTGCAGGAGTCCGGCCTCGAGGTGCGCCGGGCGTACCTGCGCGCGCCGGTCCCAGGCGACCCGGAGGAGATCGAGTTCCAGACGCCCAGCGACATCGTCACCGGCCTCGAGCAGGTCTTCTCCGAGATCGCCGCGCGCAAGGCCAAGGAACAGCAGGACCTGCTCGGCACAGCCCGGACCATCACGTCCGGGACGCCGGCGGAGGTGGAGTTCCGCGAGCTGTACGAGAGCGACGCGCGCCTGGCCGGCCAGGAGGCGGCGGCCTTCCGGACCCCCTGCGCGTGCGTCTTCGCCCTCGTCGTCGAGGCGCGTGCGGCCGAGCTGGCCGAGCTGCCCGCGCTGCCGGTGGTGCGCGGCGTGGAGGTGGCGCCGCGGGGCGCCGAGCTGTCCCGCCTGGAGGTCGACCCGCTGCCCCCGACCGCGAAGGGCGTCGTCCCGCCCCCCAGCTCCCGCACTCCCGGCTCGTGAGCCTCGAGGTGCGACTGGCCGCGGCCGGCGACCTCGAGGAGGTCTACGCGCTGCGGTACGAGGTGTTCGTGATCGGCCAGGACGTCCCGGAGGACCTCGAGCGCGACGAGCTCGACGCCACCGCCGAGCACGCCGTCGCGCGCCTGGACGACAGGGTGGTCGGCACCGGGCGGCTCATCGACGGGCGCACCGACGAGGAGGGCCGGCTCGAGCCGGGCACCTCCGGCCAGGTCGGCACCATCGGCCGGATGGCCGTGCACGAGCAGGCCCGCGGCACCGGCACCGGCCGCGCGCTGCTCGACCTGCTCGTGGCCCGCGCCGCCGAGAAGGGCCTGCCGCTGGTCGAGCTGCACGCGCAGGTGCACGCCCGCGGCTTCTACGAGCGAGCCGGCTTCACGCCGTTCGGAGACGTGTACCTCGAGGCCGGCATCGAGCACCTCGGGATGCGCCGGAGCCTCTGAGCCGTTCAGACCGGCACCCGCACCAGCAGCGCGCCCGGCTCCACCACGCAGCTGAGGACGACGCCGGACTCCACCAGGTCCCCGTCGTACTGCACCGGTTGGGCCGGCTCCGCGCGCACCGTCACGCGCGTGGCCGTCCAGCGCTCCAGCACCTGCTCGCCGGGGGCCAGCCCGATGCCGACCCGGCGCGCCAGCCGGAACCACTCGCGCAGCGAGCGCGGCGCCAGCACGGCGACGTCGAGCAGCCCGTCGTCCGCCAGCGCCCCGGGCAGCAGCTCGAGGCCGGCCTGCAGCGCGCTGACGTTGCCGATGAGCACGCCCCGGCCATGGCGCCGCACCGGGACGCCGTCCAGCACGAGGTCGTACGTCGCCAGCGGCCCGCGCAGGTGGCGCATCCCGGCCAGGACGTACGCCGCCCAGCTCAGCCACACCTTGGCGCGGTCGGAGGTGTCGCGCAGCATCGCGGCGTCGAAGCCGCTGCCGGCCATGACCAGGAAGCACTCGCCGTCGTCGGTGCGTCCGACGTCGATGGCGGCGGTGCGCCCGGAGGCCGCCACGCGTGCAGCCGCCTCCACCTCCAGCGGCACCTCGAGGTTGCGGGCGAGCAGGTTGCCGGTGCCGCTGGGCAGCAGCGCCATCGGCACGCCGGTGCCCGCCAGCACCGTCGCCACCGAGCGGACGGTCCCGTCGCCGCCGCACACGACGACGAGCTCGGCCCCGTCGGCCAGCGCCTGGCGGGCCTGCCCCGGACCCGGGTCGGCCGCCGTCGTGGGGATCCAGGTGGCGCCGGGCAGACCGGCGCGCTCGAGGACGCCGAGCACCCGCCGGTCCCAGTACGGGTCGCCGCTCTTGGTCGGGTTGGCCACCACGGCGACGCGCATCACCTCCGCATCCTGCACGTTCGAGTCCCGCACCGCGGGGCAGGCCCGACGCCGTGCAGGACGACGACGTGCAGCAGCAGCTCGCCCAGCTGGTCCAGGAGCGCGGGTGGCGCTTCGCGACGGCCGAGTCGGTGACGGCTGGGCTCGTCGCGGACAAGGCCGCGCAGGGCGCTGAGGCCAGCGCGTGGTTCCTCGGCGGGCTGGTGGCGTACGGCACCGAGGTCAAGCAGCGCCTGCTCGGCGTGCAGGGCGACCGGGTCGTCAACGCCGAGACCGCCGAGCAGATGGCCCGCGGGGTGGCCGACCTGCTGCGGGCCGATGTCACCGTGGCGACCACCGGCGTCGGCGGCCCCGACCCTGCCGAGGACCAGCCGGCCGGGACCGTCTGGGTCGGCGTCAACGTCGACGGCCAGGTGACCAGCCACCGCCTCCAGCTCGACGGCGACCCGGAGCGGGTCTGCACCGGCGCCGCCGACATGGCGCTGCGACTGGTGGTGGAGCGGCTGCGCGCCTAGTGCCAGCCGAGCTCGCGGGGCTGCGGGAAGCCCCCCTGCAGCAGCGAACGCGGCGGTCAGCGCCAGGCTCCCTGGGCGTCAGCAGGTCGACGACGTCCTCGTAGCGGGAGCCGTCCACCGGTGCGTGGGATCCGAGCGGCAGCAGCCGCAGCCAGTGCGTGACGACCTGGCCGGCGCGCAGGCGCCGAGCAGCCGCGGGACACTCACAGCGCGCTCGGGGCCGGGAAGCCGCCCTGCCACAGCCCGTAGCCCAGCAGCAGCACCGCGCTGGTCCCGAACGCCACGAGCAGCAGCCGCCCGGTGCCGTCCCTGCGACGGGCGGCGACGGCGGCCACGCCCGCGGCGGCGACCAGGGACCCCACCGCCGTCGTCCCCTCCAGGCCGTTGGTCGTCCAGGTGAGGCCGCTGGCCAGCGCCAGCAGCACGGCGGCCGGCGTCACCCGCAGCACCACGGCTCGGCCCAGGGCGAGCACGAGCAGCAGGACGCCGGAGTACCAGATCCAGTGCCCCAGGACCTCGTCCCACAGGTGCACGGGCGGGGCGTCGCCGCGGACGTTGCCGATGCTGTTCGCGGCCAGGTGGACGCCGTGCCCCTGCACGTACGCGCCGGCGCCCAGCAGGGCGGTCCACCAGCCGCGCCGGTCGGTGCCGGCGGCAGCCAGCGCGGCCAGGGCAGTGCCGACGACGGCGTACGGCGTGAGCAGGTCCAGCCAGTCGACCCACCGGGTGCCACCGCCGGCCGGCCCGAGCCCACCCGGCAGCGCCCCCAGGTGGTGGCCGAGGTTGTAGGCGAGCGCGCACAGCGCGGTCCACCGGGCTGGCGACACGCGCGGGACGGTAGCCGTCCTACTGTGCGGCATGCCGAAGCCCAGCCGCGTGGCGTACGCCGCGCTCGCGCTCGCCGACACCGCCCTGGCGGTCTCGGGTCGCGACCGCGCCAGGCGCGCCACCAAGCCCCTGCTCATGCCGGTGCTGGCCCTGCAGCGGGACGCCCCCACCCGCCGCGCGCTCGCCGCCGGCGGCCT
>JAOPWK010000049.1 GCA_025965735.1 Frankiales bacterium | reverse complement strand
GGCAGGCGGTGGAGATCAGGTCCGCGTCGGTGGTGAGGGCCTCGTCGGTGCGCTCGACGTTGATCCGCTTGCCGATCTTCTCCTCCATCCACATGCGTGCGCCGCCGGCGCCGCAGCAGAAGCCGCGCTCCTTGCAGCGCTGCATCTCCACGGTCTGGAAGCCGGGGATGGCGTTGAGGATCTCGCGCGGCGGGGTGTAGACCCGGTTGTGCCGCCCGAGGTAGCAGGGGTCGTGGTAGGTCACCTTCTCGTCGACCGGGGTGACCGGAACGAGGTGGCCCTCCTCGACGAGCTTGCCGAGCAGCTGGGTGTGGTGGACGACCTCGTAGTGGCCGCCGAGCTGCGGGTACTCGTTGGCCAGGGTGTTGAAGCAGTGCGGGCAGGTCGCGACGATCTTGACGTGGTTCTCGCGGCCGGCGCCGACGCCGTTGAGGACCTCGACGTTCTGCATGCCGAGCATCTGGAAGACGAACTCGTTGCCCAGGCGGCGGGCCGGGTCACCCGAGCACGCCTCCATCTCACCGAGGATCGCGAACTCCACGCCCGCGGTGTGCAGCAGCTCGGCGAACGCGCGGGTGACCTTCTTCGCGCGGTCCTCCAGGCCACCGGCGCAGCCGACCCAGAACAGGTACTCGACCTCGTCCGGGATGGTGTCCTCGACGACGCGGACCTCGAACGGCAGGCCCTCGGTCCACTCCATGCGGGCGCTGTTGTTCAGGCCCCACGGGTTGCCCTTGTTCTCCAGGTTGCGCAGCATCACGCCGGCCTCACTCGGGAACGCGCTCTCGATCAGCACCTGGTAGCGGCGCATGTCCAGGATGTGGTCGACGTGCTCGATGTCGACCGGGCACTGCTCCACGCAGGTGCCGCAGGTGGTGCAGCTCCACAGGACGTCGGGGTCGATGACCCCGCCCTCCTCGGCGGTGCCGACCAGGGGGCGCACGGCCTGGTCGTGGTTGGTGCCCTTGACGCGCGCGTAGCCGTCCTCGGGCACGTCGTGCCCGGTGTCGGTGCCGGCGTCGTGGAAGTTCGGGACGTGGTCCTCCGGCGCGGTCTTGCTGCCCAGGACGTACGGCGCCTTGGCGAACAGGTGGTCGCGCAGGTTCATGATCAGCAGCTTGGGCGACAGCGGCTTGCCGGTGTTCCACGCCGGGCACTGGCTCTGGCAGCGGCCGCACTCGGTGCAGGTGGCCATGTCGAGCATGGCCGTCCACTTGAAGTCCTCGACCTTGGCGACGCCGAAGGTGTCGACCTCCGGGTCGGCCTCCTCGAGCTCCAGGACCTTCCCGCCGCTCATCATCGGCAGCAGCGCGCCGAGGGCAGGGGTGTCGCTGTCGGGGTTGCGCTTGGTCAGCACGTTGATCGGCGCGGTGAAGATGTGCAGGTGCTTGGAGTACGTCACGAGCACCAGGAAGCCCATGATCACGGCGATGTGCGCCACGATCATGACGTCCTCGAGGCGGGCGGCGAAGGTGTCCCCGAGCGGCTCGATCGCCAGGCTGATCGTCTTGCTCGCGAACGGCGCCCACGGCGTCTCCTGCCACGGCGAGGTGCCGTGCGCGAGCTGCGCGGCGCGGATGAGCAGCAGCGTCAGGACGACCAGGCCGATCATGCCGAGCACGCCCCAGGCGGCGCCGTTGTGCGAGCCGTAGAAGCGCGAGCTGCGCTCGATGCGGGCCGGGTCGTTGCGCTTGCGGATGATCGCGAAGGTGATCAGGCACAGCGCGATCGCGACGGCGAAGAAGTCCTCGAGGAAGCCCAGCGCGCGCGTCTGGCCGATCAGCGGGATGTGGAAGGCGTCGGTGAACAGGTGGCCGTACGCCTCGACGATCGTCAGGAACAGGACGATGAAGCCCCAGAAGACGAAGAAGTGCGCGATGCCGGGGACGTTCCACTTCAGCAGCCGGACCTGGCCGAGCACCTCGAAGGTGTGCGCCATGAAGCGCCGGCCGAAGTCGTCCAGCCGGCCGGGCGAGGGCTGCCCGGACGCGATCATGCGCGTCAGGAAGGCCACGCGCCGGGCGGCGATCGCCAGGCACACGACGGTGATCAGCAGGCCGAGCACCATGCGCACGAGGATGTGCGTCTCCACGGGGTCCTCCAGGTACGGGCGGCGCGCAGGCCGCAGCCTCGGAAGCGTACGGCGCGTCAGGACCCGCTCCTACCGGCGGGTAACCGACGCGCCGCGGGCGTCCGGCGCCCAGTGTCCTCGCCGCTCCGGCCGCCCGCGCGGCGGGCCTGCTAGATCGCCAGGTCGAGGACCCGCGCGGCGGCCTGGAGCAGGAAGACGGTCAGCGGGCCGGCCAGCAGCAGCGCGAGCACGACGGCGAGAACGCGCATGCGCCAGTTGGGGCCGCCGCGGTCGTTCCGCATCTCCGAGAGCACCTGCCCAGCATGCCAGAGCAACCTTGTTGAGCCGGGAACACTCACGTCGGTTTGACGCTTGTTCGACGTGACGCCATCATGAGCGGCAAGCACTCAGGTTCGCACCCACTCGAAGGAGCACCACATGGCCCGCGCCGTCGGCATCGACCTCGGCACCAC
The DNA here is from genome assembly GCA_025965735.1 of Frankiales bacterium. Lineage (GTDB taxonomy): Bacteria > Actinomycetota > Actinomycetes > Mycobacteriales > SCTD01 > SCTD01. The sequence goes on along the minus strand of JAOPWK010000049.1, from coordinate 804 downwards.
CAACTCCTGCGTCGCCGTCCTCGAGGGCGGCGAGCCCAGCGTCATCGCCAACGCCGAGGGCGCCCGCACCACCCCGTCGATCGTCGCCTTCGCCAAGAACGGCGAGGTCCTCGTCGGCGAGGTGGCCAAGCGCCAGGCGGTCACCAACGTCGAGCGCACCATCCGCTCGGTCAAGCGCCACGTCGGCACCGACTGGAAGCAGTCGGTCGACGGCAAGGACTTCACGCCGCAGCAGATCAGCGCGTTCGTCCTGCAGAAGCTCAAGCGGGACGCGGAGAGCTACCTCGGCGAGACGGTGACGGACGCCGTCATCACCGTCCCGGCGTACTTCTCCGACGCCGAGCGCCAGGCGACCAAGGAGGCGGGCGAGATCGCCGGCCTCAACGTCCTGCGCATCGTCAACGAGCCCACCGCGGCCGCGCTGGCGTACGGCCTGGACAAGGGCGAGAGCGAGCAGACGATCCTGGTCTTCGACCTCGGCGGCGGCACGTTCGACGTCTCGCTGCTCGAGATCGGCGACGGGGTCATCGAGGTCAAGGCCACCTCCGGCGACAACAAGCTCGGCGGTGACGACTGGGACCAGCGCGTCGTCGAGCACCTGGTCAAGCAGTTCCAGCTGAGCAACAACGGCATCGACCTGTCCGGCGACAAGATGGCGATGCAGCGCCTGCGCGAGGCGGCCGAGAAGGCCAAGATCGAGCTGTCGGCCAGCCAGAGCACCGGCATCAACCTGCCGTACATCACGGCGAGCCCGGAGGGCCCGCTGCACCTGGACGTCACCATCACGCGGGCGGAGTTCCAGCG
>JAOPWK010000032.1 GCA_025965735.1 Frankiales bacterium | reverse complement strand
GAGCTGGTCCGGATGATGGTCGAGCACGACCTGCAGGAGCAGAAGCTGCTGCTGCCCCGGTGACCAGCGCCCTCATCACCGGGATCACCGGGCAGGACGGCGGCTACCTCGCCGAGCACCTGCTGGCTGACGGCACCACCGTGCACGGTCTGGTGCGGCCCGGCGAGCAGGTGCCGGAGCCGCTGGCAGCGCTGGACGTGGCGCTGCACGTCGTGGACCTCGCGGACGACGATGCGCTGCGCGGCGCGCTGAGGGACAGCGGTGCGCACGAGGTCTACAACCTGGCCGGCATCTCCTCGGTCGCGCTGTCGTGGCAGGAGCCGGCGCTGACCGCCGAGGTCAACGGCACGCTGGTCGCGCGGCTGCTGCAGCTGGTCTGGGAGGAGCAGGAGCGCACCGGTTCGGCTCTTCGCTTCGTGCAGGCCTCCAGCGCCGAGATCTTCGCGGGGACCACGACCAGCCCGCAGGACGAGTCGACGCCGCTGTCCCCGCGCTCCCCCTACGGCGCGAGCAAGGCCTTCGCGCACCACCTGGTGCAGGTCTTCCGGGAGCGCGGTCTGCACGCGTCGAACGCCATCCTCTACAACCACGAGTCGCCGCGACGGCCGACGGCGTTCGTGACGCGGAAGATCACCTCGACGGTGGCGGCGATCTCCGAGGGCCGGGCTGACGCCCTGGTGCTGGGCAACCTCGACGCCCGGCGCGACTGGGGCTGGGCGCCCGAGTACGTCGACGCGCTCGTGCGGATGGCACGTGCTGCTGCGCCGGACGACTTCGTCGTCGCCACCGGCCAGTCGCACACGGTGGAGGACTTCGTCGCGGCGGCCTTCGCCCGCGTCGGGATCGAGGACTGGCAGCGGTACGTCTCGACCGACCCCGCCTTCGTGCGGCCGGTGGACGCGGTGGAGCTGGTCGGCGACGCCACGCGCGCGCGTCAGGTCCTCGGCTGGGCGCCGCAGGTGCAGTTCACCGAGGTCGTCGGGCGGATGGTGGACGCGGATCTCGCAGCGGGCTGACCCGGACGAACCGCTCGTAGGATGCCTCGTGCCCACGACGACAGCGGTGACCGACGACGAGCTGCGGCTCGTCAACGCGCCGGCCACGTTCTGGAAGGGCACCGTCGGGGACCTGCGCGACGTCTGGTCGAGCCGCGAGCTGCTGCGCGCGTTCACCGCCCGCGAACTGCGATCCAGGTACAAGGGCTCCAACCTCGGCTGGGCCTGGGCGCTGGTCCGCCCGCTGGTCATGCTGCTGGTCTACGGCCTGGCCGTGGGCGTCTTCCTCGGCGCCGGCCGCACGACCCCGCAGTTCATGATCTTCATCTACTGCGGCCTGCTGGCGTGGACGCTGTTCTCGACGATCGTCATGGGGGCGATCAACTCCGTCGTCGCGAACGGCGCCCTGCTGTCGCGGGCGAGCTTCCCCCGGCTGCTGCTCCCCCTGTCGGTGCTGGCCGCAGCGATGGTCGACTTCGCCCTGCAGGCGTCCGTGCTGCTGGTCGGCTACGCCATCTTCCAGGACCTGCCGGACGCCGTGTCGCTGCTCTGGCTGCCGCCCTCGCTCCTGCTGCTCGTGGTCTTCGCGCTCGCGGTGGGGCTGATGTTCGCGGCGGTCAACGTCTACGTGCGCGACGTCGGCTTCCTCGTCGACATCGGCCTGCAGGTGGGGTTCTGGCTGACGCCGGTCCTCTACTCCTACGGCCAGGTCGTGCGCGGCGCGCAGGACTTCGGAGTCGCCGGCGAGGTCGCCACGGGGGTCTACATGCTGAACCCGATGGCGAACGTCGTGTTCGGCTTCCACGAGGCGCTCTGGCCCGCCGTCGACACCGCCGCCGCGTCGGCCTTCGCGTTCCCCGGCCAGCTCGGCCTGCGGCTGGCGGTCTTCAGCCTGGCGTCGCTGCTGCTGCTCTGGCTCGGCATGCGCGTGTTCGTCCGGCTGTCGGCCAACTTCGGGCAAGAGCTCTAGTGGCCGTCGCCGTCCGCTTCGAGCACGTCAGCAAGCGGTTCCGGATCTCGCAGACCAAGAGCGTCAAGGATCGCCTGCTCGGGATCGCCGGCCACCGCAGCCCGGTGGTGCTGCTCGACGCCGTCCGCGACCTGCACCTCGACATCGACGTCGGTCAGTCCGTCGCGCTGCTCGGGCACAACGGCTCGGGCAAGTCGACGACGCTGAAGATGCTCGCCGGGACCATCTCCCCCTCCACCGGCCGCGTCTGGGCGCGCGGGCGGATCGCGCCGCTGCTCGAGCTCGGGGCGGGCTTCCACCCGGACCTCACGGGGCGCGAGAACATCTTCATGAACAGCGCCATCCTCGGCATCTCCCGGCGGGAGGTCGAGCGCCGGCTCGAGCGGATCGTCGAGTTCGCCGAGGTCTCCGACTTCCTGGACACCCCCGTGAAGTTCTACTCCTCCGGCATGTCGGTCCGGCTCGGCTTCGCCATCGCGGTCAACGTGGAGCCCGAGATCCTGCTCGTCGACGAGGTGCTGGCCGTGGGTGACGAGAGCTTCCAGGCCAAGTGCCTGGACCGGATGCGGGAGCTCCAGCAGGACGGGCGCACCATCGTCCTGGTGACGCACGCGCTCGCTCAGGCAGAGTCCTTCTGCAGCCGCGCGATCGTCATGGACCACGGCAGCGTCCGGTACGACGGCGCGATCGGCGGAGCAGCGGCGGCCTACCACGCGTCCTCCCGCGCCGGCGTCCCGGCGCAGAGCGGCGGCACCGCGTGACGCAGCGCATCTCGTACGCGCAGAACGGCGAGGACGTGCGCGCCTGGCGCGCGCTCCGGCACGTCGAGAACGGCTTCTACGTCGAGGTCGGTGCGAGCCACCCCGTCGACCACTCCCTGACGGCGGCGCTGTCCGCCGAAGGCTGGCGGGGGATCCTCGTCGAGCCCGAGCCTGCCGCGGCCGAGCTCCTGCGGGCCGCGCGACCGCGGGACCTCGTCGTCGGCGCCGCGGCGAGCGACCGCGCCGGCCTGCTGACGTGGGTGAACGACGGAGACCGGGGGGAGGGACACGTCGAGGACGGTCGGGACGGGCTGGCGGTGCCTGCCGTGCGCCTCAGCGACGTCCTGGACGGGGCGGGAGCCGCCGACATCCACTTCATGAGCGTGGACGTCGAGGGACCCGAACGGCAGGCGCTGCTCGGGCTGGACCTCGCCCGCTGGCGCC
>JAOPWK010000024.1 GCA_025965735.1 Frankiales bacterium | reverse complement strand
CGGCCGCCTCCTGCAGCGCGGCGACCAGCTGGGGCAGCGGTCGCCCGTCCTCGGGCAGCAGCACCACCCCGCCGGTCGCGTGCAGCTGCCCCAGGACCGGCTCCCCCACGTGCGCATCCAGCCGCTGCTGCACCCGCCGCACCTTGCGCCGCGCGGCCACGGCCGCGGCGGTACGGCCCTCGTCCGGGTGCACCCCGAGGTCCAGCGCCAGCACGACCCAGCGCTCGGGGAGCCGCCGGCCGACCCCTTCGGCCAGCGCGGCACTGGGCTGGCCGGCCAGCAGCGCCGTCACGAGCGCCCGTAGCGCGTCGCCCTCCTCGCCCGAGATGGCCTGCTGCTCCTGCAGGTAGCTGGTCGCGACGACTGCGGTGACCGCCTGGACGTACCGCTGTACGCCCTCGACCGCGGCCAGCAGCTCGGGCACCTCGTCCGGGTGCGCCTCGGCCTGCAGCTCGGCCCAGCCCAGGCGCGCTCCGACGTGGTACGCCGTCAGCACCGACGCCAGCGGCACCCGCTCCTGCGCACGACGGGCCGCGGAGCCCTTCGGCTCGGCGAGCTCCTCCTCGGTCGGGAGCCGCTGCTCGATGAGCGTGGCGAAGAAGGTGCGCAGGTTGTCCTCGCAGATCGCCCGCACCTCGCCGTCGAGCTGCTCGTGCGGCAGCAGCCCGTACAGCGGCACCTCCACCAGGAAGGTCTCGATCATCCGCTTGGCCAGCACCGGCACGCGCTTCTGCACGCGCTCGTACAAGGGCGTCGTCACGGCGACACTGTGCCCCAGCCTTGTGGCCGGTCACAACCAGCCCCCGCCGGCGTCCCGGCGCGCGTGCGGGGCGACGAACCGTGAGGTACTGACCCGGCACTCGTGCTGCGTCACAACGGCCGGCGCTCCGCCTCGGACGGCCTCCAGCAGGGGCGAGCGGCGTCGGCGGCGAAACCAGCCGGCAATCGCCGAGCCTGGAGTGCACATGCGCCACGTCGTCCGTTCCACCCTGCTGGCCGGCATGACCGGCACGCTGATGGTGTCGGCGGCCTGGGCCGGGATCGGCATCGCGCCTGTCCCGCTGCCGACCCTGCCGGTCGGGGCGCCGCTGCCCCTGGCCGGCGAGCCCGCTCCGGCCGGCGCACCGGCCGCCACCACGGCGAGCGTGAACCCGGTGACGCTCGGCGCCGGGCAGTTGCTCGTCGGTGCGGCGAAGGCGTCGATGAACCCCCAGCCGGAGAAGTACGACGGCGTCTGGGAGACCGATCCGGCCAAGTGCAAGACCCTTGCGCCCGAGTGGTTCCAGGACCTCCCGACCGCGGGCGTCAACGCCATGGACGGCATCGCCAACCCCGGCTCGACGTGGCCGGAGAACCCGAACTGCATCTACCAGGGCGGCTTCGGCCTGGGCCCGATGAACCCGGTGAAGGCCTTCGACCAGGAGCTCGGTCTCTGGGTGCGCAGCATGGCCTTCAGCGACGGCAAGCAGACGCTCGTCACGACGGTGATCGACGGTGAGGGCTGGCTCTGGGACTACCGCAGCAAGTGCACCGACTGTGGCGCCAAGCAGATCGGCGAGGCGCTGGCCGCGGACCCCGACCTCAAGGCGCGCGGCGTCACGGCCGCCTCGCACATCCTGCACGCCACCCACTCCCACGCCTCGCCGGACTTCATCGGCGGCTGGGGCTTCGTGCCGAACTGGTACATGAAGCAGATCGCCGAGACCATCAGGGCGACTGCCAAGGAGGCGGTCCTGTCGATGGAGAAGGCCACGCTGGAGGCCGGCGAGCAGGAGGCCCGCGCCCACAACAGCGAGCGCCGCGACACCTACCGCTCGGCCGAGGAGCAGACGATCAGCTGGGTCCGCGCCGTCGCGGCGAGCAGCACGCCACCGGTCACCGCCGCCGCGCGCACGAGCCCTGCTCGTCGCCCGAGCCCGACGCCCTCGTCAACCGGGACGCCGCGCGTCATCGCCACCCTCGGCGCCTTCGCCGCCCACCCCGTCACCTACGGCACCAACGACGGCGTCGCGCACCCGGACTGGGTCGGCCTGTTCAACAAGCGGCTCGAGGACCGCTTCGGCGGGATCGGCCTGCACTTCATGACCGGCCTGGGCAACCTCACCGGCGCCAACAAGATGACCGGCGGCGCGCTCGCCGACCTGCTGCCGGCCGTGGGCCAGGGCCGTCCGGTCGACGACACCACGGTCAAGGTCGCGCAGACGACGGCCACCTCCGCGCTGACCAACGTCCCGCTGACCGCGCTGGGCACGCCGGGGCTGTTCGACCGCAAGTTCAACCCGGCCCCGGTCGTCGTCGCGGTCGAGGACGGGAACGCGAGCGCGGCCGACGCGGAGGCCCTGCAGGAGATCGGCGAGGACATCGCCGGCGGCTCCCCGCCGTCGTACTCGGCCTGCACCTCCGCCTCGGCGCAGTCGATCGAGCTGCCGGCGTCGGCAGCGCGGATCGGCAACGACCTGGTCTTCAGCGCCGCCCCCGGCGAGGTGTTCGCCAACTACACGAACACGATCAAGGAGAAGAACGCCGGCAAGATCACCTTCCCGCTGGCGCAGGCGAACGACGCGCTCGGCTACATGCCGCAGTCCTTCGAGATCAACCCGGTCGGCCAGCAGGGCCTGGGCTTCGCCGCCGGCGGCTTCCTGTTCGTCAACTACGAGGACAGCTACGCGGTGGACCGCTGCACCGGCGACCTGATGCTCGAGACGACGCTGGAGATGCTCAACAGCATCAAGTAGCTCCCGCTCCGCCTGACGACCGTCGCCCTCCCGGGCGGCGGTCGTCTGGCGTCGGCGGGACGTCGTACGGTCCGCTCGTGGCCGTGGGCGGATGCACCGGGGGTCCTGGTGCTGCCGAGCGGGCGGCGCGTCCGCGGGCGGTCGCTGCGGGGTCCCGCAGCGCCGCGCGCTGACCTGACGGTGCCAGTGCCGGCCGGGCGGTCACCCGAGCCGCTGGCCCGGTCCTCGCCGTGGGTGCATTGGCCCGACTTCCGGCTGCCGAGCTGCCGAGCTGCTGCGCGGGCCGCGCTGCAGGAGGCGTGGGAGCGGGCAGCCGATGAGCGGGTGGAGGTCGCCTGCGCCGGGCGACGCGGTCGTACCGGCACGGCGCTGGCGTGCCTGGCGCTGCTCGACGGTGTGCCGCCGCAGGAGGCGGTGGCCTTCGTGCGGCGGCGGTACGACCGCCGGGCGGTGGAGACGCCCTGGCAGCGGCGGTACGTGGAGCGCTTCGGCTAGCCGCGCAGGCGCTGCGTGCTGAGCGTCGCGCGCTTGACGTCGGCCTCGCAGAAGATGCCCTTCACCCAGCCGCCCTTGCTGTACAGGCGGGTCTGGTCGGCGTAATGCCGGCTCTTGGGGTTGGTCGACTGCGAGTAGGTGAGCATCGTCTGCGCGTCCGGGCAGGCGTCACCGTCGAAGCTGACCGTCTGGATGAACGACGAGCCGTGCGGGAGCCGGCCGACGTACCCCTTCTTCGCGTCCCACGGCGCAGCCATGGCGTTGAAGACGCCGAGTCCGCCGGGCCCACCGTGGTACGGCGTGCTGGTGCCGTCGGGGCGCAGGTCCTTCTGGAACTGCCCGAGCGGCGCGTCCACGGGGATGCCCGCGCCGGCGAGGTCGTTGAGCGCGTCGCCGTACGCCAGCACGACCTGCGGGTGCGCGGTGTTGAGGCCGCGCGGGGTGTTCACGGGGTCGGCGGCGCTGAACGGCGTCTTCCACAGGCCGACGCCGGTACCGCCCGAGGCGGCGGCCGCACGGGTCCAGAAGCGGCGGAACAGCAGTGCGCCGCGGCTGTTCAGGTTGTCCCTGAGGTCCCACTGCGCGAGCACGTCGCAGGACGTCCCGACGGCGACCGGGCCACTGCTCGAGGGCGCGAGGCCGCCGGGGAAGGCGCGGCACATCGCGACGACGTCGTCCCGGGTGAGCTCGCCAGCGTGCTGGCGGTTGCTGTAGAGCAGGTCCTGCAGCTCCTGACGGGTGAAGCGGCCGCCCTTGGCGAGCCCCTCCTCGACCATGACCAGCCCGGAGCGGGTGCGCAGGGCGCGGGCGGTGCCCTCGTCGCCGATGATCCGTGAGTAGCCGGTGAGCGGCTGGCGCGGCTGGCTGAGCCAGTACGAGTCGTTGGAGTTGGTGACGTAGTCGCTGCGCAGCAGGAACGGCATGTTCTTCGGGCCGAAGGTGCCCGGCTGCACCGCGTCGGGGTCGTTGCCCCACTCGCAGGACGAGCGGGAGCCGTCCAGCACCGGCAGGCGCAGGTAGGCGTAGGTGGCGTGGCCCAGCGCGGTGTTGCAGAGCGTCGCCTTGTCGTTCGTGACGTGCGGGGTCACCGAGATGTCGGCGTAGAGGGTGTCGCCCTTGTCGTCCGCGGCGATCGTGTTGACCCACGGGATGCCCTGGTTGCGCTTGAGGACGTCGAGGACCTGCTTGGCCGACTGCGCCTTGTTCACCTCGAAGAAGTGGTTGAGGTAGCGGAAGTTCGGCGCGTTCGCGTCCCCTAGCGCCCAGGCGGTGGCGGGAGTCCACGGGAAGATCGGGAGCCCGAGGATGCTGGTGAGGATCGGGCCGTGGTGGCTGCTCCAGAGGGTGCGGGTCTGCTTCGTGCCGTCCTGCAGCTGGACGCTGACCTTGCGGCTGGTCATCGGCGTGGGCGTGCCGTCGTACAGGTAGGTCGTCGGGGAGCCCGGCACCAGCGTCAGCTGGAACGGCGTGAAGCGGAAGGCCGTGGAGACCGTGTGGCTCCAGGCCATCTTCTCGGTGTGGCCGATGAGCACGAGCGGGACGCCGAGCAGCGAGCCGCCGGTGACGTCGAGCTTGCCCGGCACGGTGAGGTGCGCCTGGTAGAAGCGCTCGGAGCCGATCCACGGGAAGTGCGGGTTGCCGAGCAGCATCCCCTTGCGGTTCGCGGTGGCGTCCTTGCCGAGCGCGACGGCGTTGCTGCCGATGGCGAGGGTCTCCCACTGCTCGTCCAGCAGGCGGGCGGTCTGCTCGTGGTCGACCTTGCTGGCTGGCAGCGGCGCGGAGGGGTGCGGTGGCTGCGCGGCGCCGATGCCGTCGAGCGCCACGCCGGAGCTGGCGAGCAGGGCCAGCTGGTAGAAGCGGCGGTACGCGTCCAGCTCGGTGATCTTGGTGACCCACGGCTTGCCGGCGCAGGTCGGGTCCTTGACGCCCTTGCTGCCGCCGACGTCGGCCAGCCACCGGTTGTAGCCGGCGACGTAGCCGGTCACCAGCTGCTTGACCTCCGGCAGCGGCCCGTTCGGCGCCGGAGCGGCCATGAGCTTCTCGACCCGCTTGTCGTCGATGACCTGCTGGAAGAAGAAGTCGCTGTTGAGGTTGTTGACGGTCGCGCCGTTGCCGCGGAAGACGTACGAGCCGGCCTGGCCGAAGAACTTCGAGCGCTGGCCGCGCACCGTCGTGTAGGTGTCGGCCATGACGCAGATCGTCTCGCTGGCCAGCTTGTAGCCGTAGCCGTAGCCGACGTCCTTGAACTCCTGGCCGGAGATGTGCGGGATGCCGTACGCGGTCTCGCGGATCGTCGCGTCGAAGCCCTTGCGCTCCGGTGTCGCCGCCACGGCGACCGGCGCCAGGGTGGCGGTGAGGGCTGCGGACAGCAGCAGGGCCAGGCGGCGACGCGACACGGGTTCCTCCGAGCGTGGGGCAGTTGCGCTCGGGTTTCGACACCGGCCGTGCGAGTACCTGCCGGCGGCGGCGGATCCGTCGCGGACGAGCTCGGTGCGGGCCTTGCGGACGTCCACCGTCGCGGCGCGCGCCACCCCGACCGGCTACGCAGCGGTCGGCAGCAGCAGGTGCTGGCCGACCTGGAGCTCGGCGGTCTCCAGGTCGTTGAGGCGGCGGATCTGGGCGATGACCTCGCGCGGGTCGTTCTCCGGGGCGATCCGCTGCGCGAGCGACCACAGCGACTCGCCCGGCTGCACCGTGGTCGCCACCGGAGCCGCTGCACCGCTGCCAGCGCTCACGCTGGCGGCCTGCGTGTCCCGCTGTCCGACGGAGAACGCGGCGAGCAGGAGCCCGGCCAGGAGCAGCACGAGCAGGCCACGGCCGCGGCGGGTGAGCCGGACGCTGGGGGCGGAGGTGGTGGTCATCGGTGCTCCTCGGGGACTCACGGACCGAACGGGTGTTCGATCGAACGTCTGAGCGAGAAGGTACCCAGACCCTCTGACAAAACGCCAGACACGTTCGAACATGTGTTTGATCTGTGACCTCAGGAGCGTTACCTTCCGCTTCGACCACCTGTTCGGACCAGCAGACGGAGATCCCCATGGCGCGCAAGCAGGCACCCGCCGACAGCGAGGACGCCGTGGTCCGCGACCTGCCGGACGGCCCGCCGGACGAGGCGGGCCTCACCCCTCGCCAGCGCAAGGTCCTCGAGGTCATCCGCGACTCGGTGGAGCGGCGCGGCTACCCGCCCACCGTCCGGGAGATCGGGGAGGCCGTCGGGCTGACCAGCACGAGCAGCGTCTCCCACCAGCTCGCGATGCTGCAGAAGAAGGGCTTCCTGCGGCGCGACCCCTCCCGGCCCCGCGCCGTCGACGTCCGGCTGCCAGGGGAGACGGCGGCCGCCAACCTCGTGCAGGACGAGGCGGCCGAGCGCGCCGCCCACCCGACCCCGGCGTACGTCCCCGTGATCGGCCGGATCGCCGCCGGCGGGCCTGTGCTGGCCGAGCAGGCGGTCGAGGACGTCTTCCCGCTCCCCCGCGAGCTGGTCGGCGAGGGCACCCTGTTCATGCTCAAAGTGGCCGGTGACTCCATGGTGGAGGCGGCCATCTGCGACGGTGACTGGGTCGTCGTCCGGCAACAGCCCACCGCCGAGAACGGCGAGATCGTCGCCGCCATGATCGACGGTGAAGCCACGGTCAAGAC
>JAOPWK010000332.1 GCA_025965735.1 Frankiales bacterium | reverse complement strand
TGGCGGGCGGCGGCGCGATGCCGCCGGGGACGGGGGTGGACGGCGTCCCCAGCGTTCCGAAGCCGCCGCCGACCGGCGGGGCCGCCGCGGTGCCGTTGCCCCCGGTGGGAGAAGACGCCGGCTGCGGGGCGGGATTGGCCGCGCCGCTCTGCTGCGGGCGGGGCGCGCTGCTGGCCGGCTTGCTCGGTGCGGGCGCCACCGTGTTCGGGCCGCGCAGCAGGACCGAGCCCTCGTACGCCGCTCCCTCGGCGACCCGGTAGGTGTAGGTGCCGGCCTCGGTGATGGGGTCCGGGTGGGTGTACGAGCGGCCGGGCAGCAGGCCGAGCGGGCGGCTGTCGAGGTCCCAGTTGTCGCTGGTCGCCACCGCGCGGTAGCTGAAGGAGCTGTCCTCGTTGACGAAGGTGACGGTGTCCCCGGCCGCCACCTCGAGCACCTTCGGCGAGACGCCCTCCGCGGTGATGGTGACGACCTTGTCGGCAGCGTGCGCGGGCGCAGCGAGCAGGAACGAGCCGAGCAGCGCGCAGACAGCCACGAGCAGGCGGGCCAGGGACATCACGCTCCTAGTTTCGCACCCGGTGGGCGATCTCCTGCCAGGTCGTGCGTCACACCTACGCTGACCCGGTGCTGAAGATCGGGGCCCACGTCGGCCAGGAGGACCCCGTCGCGGAGGGACGCGCCCGCGGCGCAGACCTCGTGCAGTTCTTCTGCGGGGACCCGCAGAGCTGGAAGAAGGCCGTCGCGCCTGCGTCTCTGGAGGCAGGGCTCGGCGACACCAGCGGGCTCGACCTCTACGTGCACGCGCCGTACATCGTGAACGTCGCCTCGCCCAACAACAAGATCCGCATCCCGTCGCGCAAGATCCTGCTCGATCACGCGACCGTGGCGGCCTCCGTCGGCGCCAAAGGGCTGATCGTGCACGGGGGGCACGTGACGGCCGGCGACGAGCCGGCGATCGGCGTCGAGAACTGGGTGAAGACGTTCGAGCGGATGGAGTGCCCGCTGCCGGTGCTGGTCGAGAACACGGCCGGCGGGGAGCACGCCATGGCTCGGCGCTTCGACGCGCTGGCCCGGCTGTGGGACGGCATCGGCGGCTTCCCGGGCGTCGGCTTCTGCCTGGACACCTGCCACGCGCACGCCGGCGGCGAGGAGCTGCTCGACGTGGTGGAGCGGGTCAAGGCGATCACCGGGCGGATCGACCTGGTGCACTGCAACGACTCCCGCGACGCGTTCGGGTCCGGCGCCGACCGGCACGCCAACCTCGGCGACGGGCAGATCGACCCCGCGGTGCTGCTGGCCGTCGTGGCCGCGGCGGACGCGCCCGTGGTGTGCGAGACGCCCGGCGGCCGCGACGGGCAGAGCGCCGACATCACGTGGCTGCGGGAGAACCTGCCCGCCTCAAGCTGATCCCGGCGACAGATCGGCCGGCGGCCGTACCGCGGGGTGCGGACCGTCGTTGTGCAGCAGGACAGCAGCTCTCGCCTCCGGGGCAGGGCCGCCCCACCCAGCTCGGAGCCCACGTGCGCCTGTCCCGCCGTGCCGCGGTCGTCCTCGCCGCCGTCCTGCTCAGCCCTGCGGTCCCGTCGATCGCCACCACCGGCGCCACGCCCGTCGTCGCCCCGCTCGTGCGGACGGTCCAGCTCGCGGTGGGGGCCACGACGGCGCGCCTCGCCGAGGCCGACCAGCTGGTCGGCGTCACCTGGGCCAGCGGTGACGCGCAGGTGCGGGTGCGCTGGCTGACCCCGCGCGGCTGGACGGCGTGGGAGGTGCCGGAGGACGACAGCGACGTGCCGGAGGCGGCAGAGCGACGCACCGCCCGCAAGGGGACCGAGCCGGTCTGGCGCCCCCGCGGCGCCACGCTCGTCGACGTCCGGGTCGCCGGAGCGCCGCGCGCCCTGCAGCTCGTGCGGGTGGGCGACGGGCAGGTGGAGCGCGCCCTGTCCTTCGGCGCTGCCCCGGCGCACGCCGACGCGCGCGGCCTGCTCGGTGGCGTGCGCACCCGGGCGGACTGGGGCGCGGACGAGTCGCTGCGCAGCGACAAGCCGTCGTACGCCAGCGCCGTGCGGGCCGTCGTCGTGCACCACACCGCCGGCGGCAACGACTACACGCAGGCGGAGGTCCCAAAGAAGATCCGGGCCGACTACGCGTACCACGTGAAGGCGCGCGGCTGGTCCGACCTCGGCTACAACATCGTGGTCGACAAGTTCGGCGGGATCTGGGAAGGACGGGCCGGTGGTCTGGGACGGGCGACCATCGGCTCGCACGCGGCCGGCTTCAACACCGGGACCCTCGGGGTGAGCCTGCTCGGCGACACGACCAAGGCCGCGCCCACCGCCGCGACGGTCCGCGCCATGGCGAGGGTCGCCGCGTACGCCGGGGGCACCTGGCAGTTCGACCCGCTCAGCAAGGTGACGCTGACCAGCGGCGGCTCCCCGCGCTACCGCAGCGGCACCAAGGTCACGCTCGGCCGCATCCACGGCCACAAGGACACCGGGAAGACCGCCTGCCCCGGGGCGCTGTACGACCGGCTCGGCGAGATCCGCACAGCGGCCGCGAAGCTGCTCGGGCCTGCGCCGCGCATCAACGCCGTGCAGGTCACGGGAGCGCCGGTGCACGCACCGACGCCGCTCGTCGTCGCCGCCGACCTGTCGAGGGACGCGCCGTGGGCGGTCGAGGTCCACGACGGGAGCGGCGTGGTCGTCGCCCGCGCCACGGGCGAGGGCCGCCGGCCGCTCCTGGAGTGGAACGGCCTGCGCAGCGACCTCGCGGTCGTGCCGGCACAGCCGGGCGAGTACGCCTGGCACGTGCGGGTCGACGACGGCTACCACCCGCAGGCGGTCCGCTCCGGACCGGTGCAGGTGGGGCTGCCGGTCGTGCCGCTCTAGAGACTCCTGCGGGCCGCGGCCGCCACCCGGAGCGCGTCCCACGCCATCCGGAGGCCGTCGCGCAGCGGCGCCACTCGGCTTTCCGGGACGTGCGCCCACTCCGTGGGCACCACCTGGACGCGCCGACCCTGCTGCTCCGCTCTCACGAGCAGCTCGACGTCGAAGGCGAAGCGCCTGGTGCGCAGCGGCTCGAACAGCGCCAGGGCCGTGTCGCGGTCGAAGGCCTTGAGCCCGCACTGCGTGTCCGGCAGCGTCGTCAGCCCCAGCAGCCGGATCAGCCGGTTGAACGTCTTGCCGGCCGTCTCCCGCGGCAGCGGCTGCCGCGCGGTGATGTCGCTGCGCGGGTGCGCCCGGGACGCCAGCGCGACCTGTGCGCCCTGCTGCTCGACCGCCGCGAGCACCTGCTCGATAGCGCTGGGCGGCGAGGACAGGTCGGCGTCGACGAACGCGACCGTCGCGCCGCGTGCCGCCAGCACCCCGCTCCGCACGGCCGCACCCTTGCCCTGGTTGTTAGTGAGCCGGAGCACCGTCGCCTGCAGCGGGACACCCGCCAGGGCCTGCTCCAGGACAGCCACCGTGCCGTCGTCACTGCCGTCGTCGACGAACAGGAACTCCGTGCCGGGCTCGCACAGCGGGCTGTCCGCCAGCGCCTGGACGGTGCCGCCGATCCGGGTGCTCTCCTGGTAGAGCGGCACGACGATGGAGCGACGCAGCATGTGGCCCCCGACCTCGCGATCCTCGGCGCCAGCATAGGTACGGCCACCGTGACCCGGCTGCGCCCCTAGAACACGGGGTACCAGGCGACGAACAGCAGCGCCTGCACGCCCATGCTCATGGCCAGGACCGGCACCACCACGTCCCCGACGTGACGTGCCCGGTGCGCCAGCAGGGCGAAGCCCCACGCGATCGGGAAGACGACCAGGTAGTAGCGGGGGACCGACTGCAGCGGCCGGTCGGGGTCGATCAGGAGGAGCGGGAAGATCGCGCTCACCCAGAAGTAGACGGCGTACGTCGGGCGGATCCGGAACGTGAGGGCAGCCCCTGCCACCAGCATCACCGCGACGAGGACGAAGTCGAGGGTCCGGAACCCGCGATCGGGCACCCCGATGCTCGCGACCGCCTCCTGCCAGCCCAGTTGAAGGGTGTCCCAGGGCAGGAACTCGGTCCTGCGGTAGTTGCTCTCCTGCAGGGTCAACGGGCGGCTCCACTCGCCCCGGCCACGCCAGTAGGCGAGGTAGAGGAGCAACCCGATCGAGACGCTTGCGCAGGCAGCGGCAGCACCCGCGAACCGGAGGAGGCGGGGACGCAGCGGACCCACCGACTGGCGCAGCTGGAGCAGCGCCTCCACGCCGAGCGGCACGGCCAGGAGGAGACCGGTGCTGCGTGTCGACGCGGCCAGGGCGCCGATCGCACCGGCGGCAAGCCAGCAGTGCCGGCGTGCGGCGTACAGGCTTCCGACGGACAGCGCCAGGAACAACGACTCGGTGTACGGCGCGAAGAGGAAGAAGCCGGTGGGCAGGACGCACACGCAGATCGTGGTGAGGCGCGCCACCGGCTCAGAAAACTCCAGAGCGGTCAGGCGGTAGAGCACCACCAGGGCCACCACGAGAGCGAGGTTGGAGACCACGTACGCCCCGAGCAGCGGCCGGTCGCCGAGCAGACCGGCGACGGCACGAGACAGCAGCGGGTAGAGCGGGAAGAACGCGGCGCTGGCGTCGTCGGAGCGGTAGCCGTTCGAGGAGATGCTGAGGTACCAGAGGGCATCCCAGCGTTCCCAAGCCGTGAAGGCGTGGTGCCACTGCTGCGTGGGTCCCACGGCTGGCCAGGTGGGGACCCCGACCGGGTAGCTGTTCGGGATCAGGACGTGTCCCACTACGCCGAGGCCGAAGAGCGCGATCCGCAGCGTCACGTAGACGCCCACGCAGTACCGCACGGCGCGCAACCAGTCGGCCTTCCCCACGTGCACTGAAGAGTCGGCCCCCTGCACCGGTACGGCGGCGTCGGTTGCTGTTCGGTCGGAAGACTCCGGAACAGCTGCCCCCGGTGCTTCATCCGTCACCGGAACGGGGTGAGCGGCATCCATGGCGTCAGGCTAGGGCGTCCCGACACAGATCAGCGCGTTCGGTGCTCCCGCTCCGATCGCGCCTGTCTCGCTGGATCGTCGGGGGGGTGCACGTCCGTGAAGTACCGCGGGCGGGCCTGCATCTCGGTGTAGATGCGTGCGACGTACTCCCCGAGCAGGCCCAGGAACAAGAACTGCAGCGCGCCCACGAACCCGATCACGATGGCGAAGGAGGTCCAGCCGGGCAGGGTGTTGCCGGTGGCGTAGGCGACCAGCGCCGCCACGGCGAAGGTGGAGCAGAGGACGAAGCCGAGCACGCCGAGCCACGTGGCGAAGCGAAGCGGGGCGGTGGTGAAGGACGTGTAGCTCTCGGCGGCCAGGCGAGCCATCTTGTGCACCGGGTACTTGCTGTCGCCAGCCACGCGCGACTCGCGGCGGTACTCCACCGTGCGGTACCGGAAGCCCATGTACGGGATGAGGAGCCGGTAGACGCGTCCCCGCTCGTGCAGCCGCCCGACCTCCCGCACTGCAGAGGCGCTCATCAAGCGGAAGTCGCCGGCGTGCCGGGGGATCTCAACCCCGGCTGCGCGTCGCATCGCGCCGTAGTAGAGGCCAGCGGTGACCCGCTTGAACCGGGTGTCGGTGCTGCGGTCCGCGCGGACGCCATAGACCACGTCCACGCCGGTCCGCTGCGCGACGTCCAGCATCTCGCGGATCACGTGCGGGGGGTCCTGCAGATCCGCATCGATCGACACGATCCAGTCGCCACGTGCATGGTCCAGGCCCGCCGTCAGCGCAGCCTGGTGCCCCGCGTTCCGCCGCAGGGGCAGGACGCGAAGCTGTGGCCAGTGGGACAGCATCTCCCGCAGGAGGTCGCCTGTGCCGTCGGTGCTCCCGTCGTCGACGCACAGCACCTCGTAGGGCATGGGCAGATCGTCAAGGACGGGACGCAGGCGCTCGGCGAAGTGCGGCAGTGCCAGCTGCTCGTTGTACATCGGGACCACGACCGAGAGCACTCAGGGCCTCGACTTCTGCCCCGGCCGCATGCGGCATCCTAACGTCCATGGACGCCGCCGAGATCGCCAAGCTGGGTCGTCTCGAGGACCGGCACTGGTGGTA
Organism: Frankiales bacterium; assembly: GCA_025965735.1. Lineage (GTDB taxonomy): Bacteria > Actinomycetota > Actinomycetes > Mycobacteriales > SCTD01 > SCTD01. The sequence continues at coordinate 9,578 of JAOPWK010000332.1, read as the reverse complement.
CGCGGAGCGGCGACGTCTGCTTCGCAGGATGCTCCGGCACCGTCCAACCGGCGGCTGGGCGCTCGACCTCGGAGCGGCCGCGGGAGGCAACACCCGGGTGTTGAAGGCAGCCGGGTGGCAGTGCGTCGCCCTCGAGTACTCGCAGGTGGGGGCCGAGCTGGCCAGAGGGAGGGGCCTCACCTCCCTGCGCGGGGACGCTACGCAGCTGCCGCTCACGGACGGCAGCCTTGGCCTCGTCGTCGCGTTCGACGTCCTCGAGCACATCCAGGACGACGGCGCCGCCGCGCGGGAGATCCTGCGGTGCCTGCGTCCTGGGGGACACCTGCTGGTCGCCGTACCGACCGACATGCGCCTGTGGTCGGCACACGACGAGGCTGTCGGCCACGTGCGCCGCTACGAGCGCGTCGAGATCACGCGGCTGCTGGAGACCGCCGGCTTCACAGGGGTCGAGGTCCGCGGGTGGAACGTGCTTCTGCGGCCCTTGGTCGCGCTGCGGCGCAAGAGCACCAGCGGCAGCGACCTTGACGACCCGTCCCCGGCGGTCAACCTGGTTCTGCGCTCGGCTGTCGTCCTGGAGCGCGTCCTGCCGGTCGGCCGTCTGCCGAGCGTCTCACTCCTCGTGACGGCTCGAAAGCCGGCGTGAGCGCAGGCCGTTCCGAGCTTGCCCGCCTCACTCGCTTCGGAGCCCTGGGCGCAGCCAGCTCGGCCACGAGCATCGCTGCGTACGGTGCGCTGGCACCTCATGCGCCCCTGGGGTGGGCTTGGGGTGGCGCCTACCTGCTGGGCATCCTGCTGACCACCGCGCTGAGTGACCGGGTGGTGTTCGCCGTCCGAGCCCGAGCCCGCGTCCGCATCCTGGCCTTCGGCGGGTACGTCACCGTCTTCCTCATCGGGATGAGCCTGGTCTGGGTCTTGCAGACACGGGCGGGGCTCGCGCCGCTGCTCGCCGGCGCAGCATCGGTCGTCGTCTCGGCGCCGCTGAACTACGCGCTCGGTCGGCGGCTCTTCCTGCAGCCGCCGGCCGGATCAGAAGATGAAGTACCAGTTGACGAAGAGCACCGTCAGCAGGCCTAGGCCCGTCGCGGAGGCAGCAACGACGGCGTCGTGGGCCTTCCACCGCTCCGAGAGTCGCGCGAGACCCCAGAACAGCGGGAACATCACCAGCAGGAATCGCGGCATGGACAGCAGCGGACGACCACCGAACGCCAGAGTCATGGGGAAGAGCAGTGCGGCCCAGTAGTACAGCGAGTACGTGAGGCGCACCCGGAGCGCGATCCAGACGCCGGCTGCCAGCGCGACCAGGACCAGCACCAGGTCCACCGAGTGGTAGCCGCCGGCGTAGCTGCCGAAGTAGCGCGTCCCCTCGCGCAGACCCGCGCCGAGCGTCTCCCACGGCCAGGACTTCTCGCGGCTCCAGTTCGAGCCCTGCACGTCCAGAGGTCGACGCCAGTCACCGGCGACGCTCTCCCAGTAGAGGAAGTAGGCGCCGATGCCGAGGCCGACACCGGCGGCGGCCAGCAGCCCCGCGGCCAGTCCTCGCATCCGCTGCGCGGACGTACGCGACGAGCTCCGGTACTGGAGGAGCGCCTCGACCGCCAGCGGCAGGGCCAGCAGGAGGCCGGTGCTGCGCGTCAGCGACGCGAGCGCACCCAGGTAGCCCGCGAGCAACCACGAGGAGCGGCGGGCGGCGTACAGGCAGCCCACGCTCAGCGCGAGGAACAACGACTCCGTGTAGGGGGCGAACAAGAAGAACGACGTCGGGAAGACGGCCAGGTACAGCACCGCCCGGCGAGCCGTCCGGTCCGAGAACTCGAGGGCGGTCAAGCGGTAGAACACGGTCAGGCCCACGATGAGCGCGATGTTCGAGACGAGGTACGCGCCGAGCAGCCACCTGTTCCCCGTGAGGTTGGCGACACCGCGCGAGAGCAGCGGGTACAGCGGGAAGAAGGCCGCGCTCGCGTCGTCCTGCCGGTATCCCGTCGAGGCGATGCGCAGGAACCACAGCGCGTCGAAGCGCTCGAAGGACGTGAAGACGTGGTGCCAGCTCTGACTCGGCTGCGTCGCCGGCCACCCCGGCACGTCAGACACGGCATTGCGAGGCAGGAGCGCAGTGCTCACGAGGCCGACGAGGAACAGGCCAAGACGCACACCGAGGTACACCAGCGCGCTGAAGCGGAGGGCACGCAGCCAGTCGTCGCGTGTCACCTCGACGGCGATGTCCGCGTCGGGCGGCTCCGTCGGTACCAGCTGCTCGGTGGTGGCCACCGCCAGACTGCTTGCCCCTGAGCTCTCGGCTGTGGACCCGTCTGCCGCCGGCACCTGCCCGGAAGCCGCTCTCAGCGACGGTGGAACGGCTGCTGCCGGCGGCACCGCGGGGTCGTCAGGCACCCCGCGACGCTAGCGGCAAGCGTCTCGATCCGTGGAGTGCGCCTCAGCCGACCCAGCGGCCGGACGAGAACGTGATCACCAGCAACGCCATCACCGGGGCGCAGACCGCGACGTAGGCGGTGTGCACCCAGCCCCACCGCTTGGCCGCCGCCGCGATCAGCAGGAACAGCGGGAACCACAGCAAGGTCGCGCGCGCGACCGAGAGGTAGTAGGTCGAGGTGGCCAGCGCCGTCACGGACAGGGCGATGTAGGTGGCCTCGCCGAAGCGCCTCAGCACGAGCAGCACGACGACCAGCGCGACGCCGATGACCACCGCCCCGATCTCGGCGCGGAACGACCACACGAAGTCCGCAGCACCGCCCGGGTCGCGCGCGGCGTTGAAGGTGGTGCGGAACGACTCGACCGGGTGGGTGAAGCGGCGGCCCCAGCCCTCCTCCTGCGCGTGCGACCAGCGCAGCCAGTCGCCGGTGATCGCGTGCAGGTAGGCGAAGTAGGCCCCGATGGCGAGGAACGGCGCGGCCAGGGCGGCGGCGTCCCAGCGCGGGCGGAACCGGTGCGCGACCGCGTACTGCACGACCAGACCGCAGGCGAGGAACAGCCCGCTCACGCGGACGGTGGACGCAGCGGCGACGAGCAGGGACGCGGCCACCCACCGGTCCTGGCGCGCCAGCAGCCAGCCCCACAGGGCGAAGGCGAGGAACAGCGCCTCGGAGTACCCGGCGAACAGGAACACGGCGTACGGAGACAGCACCAGGTAGAGCACCGCCCGCGAGCCGGAGACCCCCTCGAGCGCGGCCAGGCGCGACAACGCGACGGAGGCGAACGCGCCGGCGATCAGCGACATCAGCAGGCCGGCAGCGGTCCAGTTCGGCACGACCAGGTGCAGGACTCGCAGCACGAGGGGGGCGCCCGGGAAGAACGCCTCGATGCCGCGGTCGGGATAGAGGTCGGGGTAGCCCTGGTAGCCGAACTCGGCGACCTTGCGGAACAGCCCCACGTCCCAGCGGTCCCACCGCTGCAGGAATCCCTCGACCTGCCCGGCCTGCGCGCCGGACAGCGTCCACGCGCCGCCGATGCTGAGCACGGCGACGGCGATGCGGGACGCGACCCATACGCCGACGGCCGCCAGGTCCGCGCCCCTACGGCCGGACGGTGGATCAGCCAGGTGCGCCGGGGCGTCGAGCTGCGCCGTCATGCCTTGACAAGCCGGCGATCGAGCGGGCGTCCGACCCAGGACGCCTCCCGGTCCGGCGCCTCGTCCAGCACGCCGCCCGCCGGGTCGTCCACCCCTCCCTCGCGCACGACGTCCTTCTCCGGCGCCAGCACGTCGCGCACCACGAAGGCGACGACCACGAGCAGTGCGGCGTTGCGCAGGCCCAGCGCCGTGATGAACCACCAGTCCCCGATGCCCTTCTGGCCGTTCGGGTCGCTGTTGCGCACGAAGAAGTAGAAGCGCGTCAGCAGCACCATCGCCTCGGCGGCCTGCCAGGCGAGCAGCGGCCGCCAGCGAGGCCGAGCGAGCAAGGCGAGCGGCACGAGCCAGATGGAGAACTGCGGGCTCCACACCTTGTTGGTCATGAGGAACGCGACGACCGTCAGGAACAGCAGCTGCATCAGCCGCGGCCGGCGCGGGGCCTTCAGCGCGAGCAGCACGATCAGGGCCAGGCAGAACAGGAACGACAGGGCGACGCCGCGGTTGAGCGCGTGCGGCGCCTCACCGGGCGCAAGACCCTGGTCGAGCGGGTGGCCGATCACCTTCTCCAGCACGCGCCAGCCGGAGTCCCAGTCGGCCGGGCGCGTGGTGTTGAGCTGGAAGAAGCGGTACGCCGCGTTGACGCCGACGACGGGTGCGCCGTCCGGGCCGAACGTCTCCACCTTGGGCGACAGCGCGCGCACCAGCCCCTCGTCACTGAGCCGGTCGAGCGGTGAGGCCGCCACCTGGGTCTGCGTCCCGCCGACGTCGGCGAAGGAGGGGCTCGTCAGGTAGACGGGCAGGCTGACCAGCACCGGGGTGAGCAGCATGGCGACGGCCGTGACGGCGAAGGCCTTGAGCTGCTTGGCGCGCAGGCAGAGAGCGAACAGCGGCACGAGGAACAGCACCGGGTAGAGCTTGGTGGCGGTCGCCAGGCCGAGAAGGACACCGGCGGCGAGCGGGTGCCGGCGCGACCACTGCACGAGACCCAGGCCCGCCAGCGCCATCGCCACGAGGTCCCAGTTCGTCGTCCCGTGCAGGACGAGCAGCGGCGCCGTGGCGAAGATGGCGGCGTCCCACGGCCTGCGCCGACCGGCCAGCCGCGCGGTCGTCACGACGACCACCAGGGCGCACGCCGTCAGGATCAGCCAGGTGACGTCGTAGAAGCGGCGCGGCCTCTCGTCAAGGTCGGGCTCGATCACCTCGACCGTCTTGGCGGCCAGCTGCATCACGCCGCCGATGACGACCGGGTACTCCACCGGGTGCTCGGCGTACGGCGTCTTGCCCTCGTTCAGCCGCTCGGCGAAGTAGAGGGCGAACACGTCGGTGTAGCAGCCGCGGGTGTACTGGTACTCGTCCACCCACGCGTGCACGCGGCAGGGCGACTTCTGCCACCAGCCGAACAGGCTGGTGACCAGCGTGAGCAGGACCAGCCAGCGCAGCGGCGTCCAGAAGCGCCGCTCGCCGAGCAGGGCGTGCCGTCCGGGCGGGCCGCCGATCGCCTCCGTCGTCCCGGCCACGACCGGGTCGTCCTGCGACGGCAGCACCAGGCCGCCGGGGCGCTCCGGCCCCGAGGTGGGGTCGGCGGTCAGGTCCACGCGCGGCGGAGGAGGGGCGGCGCTCACGGCGAGGACTCTGCCATCAGCCAGTGGTCGGCTGCGGGTCCGGCTCCTCGCCCGGCGGGGGAGGAGGAGCCTGGGTCTCCCGGGGCGGCTGAGGCGGCGGAGCCTGGGTCCGCGGCGGGTCCGCCGGCGCGTCGGACTCCTCCTCCGCGGGCTCCTCCTCGGAGGGCGCCTGCGAGCTGTCGGCGTCGGGTGCCGGGGTGACGCTGCGTCGGGTCCGACGGGGACGGGGCGCCGGCTCGCTGTCGCCGTCGGTGTCCTCGCCGTTGTCGACGTTCCGGCGCTGCCCGACGTTCGCCGGCTCCGGGAAGTCCTCCTCGGGCTGGCCCTCGTGGGCGACCTCGTTGTAGGCCTTCCAGATGCGGGTCGAGAAGCCACCGCCGGTGGCCTCCACGCCGTCGATCGTGATCGTCTTCGGCTGCGCGTAGCCGAGCCACACCGCGGTCGACAGCTGCGGCGTGTAGCCGACGAACCAGGCGTCCCTGTTCTTCTGCGACGTCCCCGTCTTGCCGGCGACCGGCCGCCGGTCGTCCAGGCGCGCGCCGCGGCCGGTGCCGCGCTCCACCACGGCCTGCATGGCGAAGGTCGCGTCCGCGGCGACGTCCTCGCTGAACGCCCGCTCGCCGATCCGCACCTTCGCGCTGTACACCTGCTCCTTCTTGCTGTCCTCGACCGCGCGCACGAGGAACGGCTCCACCGGGACGCCTCCGTTGGCGAAGGTCGCGAAGCCGGCGGCCTGGTCGATGACGTGCACCTCGTACTTGCCGAGCGCGATGCCGCCCTCGACGGTGCCGTCGGGCTGCTGGAGCTTGACCTCCTCGGGGATGCCGGCCTTGTGCGCCAGCTCGGCGACGGCCTTCGGCCCGACCTCGAGCCCGAGCTCGAAGTAGGCGGTGTTGATCGAGCGCTGCGTGGCCTCGATGAGGTCGACGCGCCCGTAGCTCTCGCCGCCGAAGTTCTCGATCGGCTCCGGGATGCCCGGGAAGTCCTTCTCGTTGTTGCCGTCCAGCCGGGTGCGCAGGCTCATGCCCTGCTCCAGCGCGGTGGCGAGCACGTACGGCTTGAACGACGAGCCCGGCTGCCGGCCCGCGCCCTGGTTGGCGAAGTCGAACCCGGTGCCGGTGGCGCCGCCGTAGTACGCGAAGACCTCGCCGGTGCCCGGCTTCACCGACACCAGCGCGCCCTGCAGGTCATCGTCGCCGGGCTTGTCACCGGTGACGTCCTGGACCGCGGCGATGGCGGCCTCCTGCGCGGCCTTGCGGATGGTGGTCGTCACGACCAGGCCGCCGGAGGCCAGCTCGTCCTCCGGGAAGCCGCGGTCGGCGAGCTCCTCGAGCACCGCCTGGATGACGTAGCCCTTCGGCCCGGACAGGTCGTTGTTCCGCTTGCCCGCGCCGATCGCGGCGACGGCGGGGTAGACCTGCTGCGCCCGCTCTGCCTCGGTCAGCCAGCCCTGCCTCACCATCCCGTCGAGGACGTACTCCCAGCGGCGCTTGGCCTCCTCCGGGTGCTTCTCCGGGTCCAGCGACGCCGGCGACTTGATGCTGGCCGCGAGCACCGCGCCCTGCGCGAGCGAGAGCTCGCTGGCCTTGCGGTTGAAGTACGTCTGCGAGGCGACCTCGATGCCGGAGGCCTGCCGCCCGAAGTAGATCGTGTTCAGGTAGTCCTCGAGGATCTGGTCCTTCTCGACCGTGCGCGACATCTTCAGCGCGATGAAGACCTCTTGGATCTTGCGCCGGAAGGTGCGGTCCTGGGTCAGGAAGGCGTTCTTGGCGTACTGCTGCGTAATGCTCGAGCCGCCCTGCTCCACGCCGCCGCCGCGCACGTTGGCGAACAGCGCGCGGGCGATGCCCTTGGGGTTGATGCCCGGGTTCGTGTAGTGCCCCCGGTCCTCTGCCGACAGCACGGCCCGCTGCACGTCCTCGGGCACCTCGGCCAGCTCGACCGGGATGCGGTTCTGCTCGCCGACGCGTCCCATCTCGGAGCGGTCGGCGTAGAGGATGCGCGTCGCCGTCGCGGTGGCACTCGCGTTCGGCTCCGGCACGTCGGTGATGGCGTAGCCGACGCCGACCAGCAGCGCGACGCCGAGCACCGAGCCGGCGCTCCCCAGCAGCAGCAGCCGCTTCCAGCGGATGTTCGTCCTACGCCCCATGCCTCCATGGTCGCTCATCCCGCGTGTGGCCCGTGTCAGGCGGTTCCGCGGCGGGCGCGGCGGGCTGGAGCTGAGCCGGGCGTCCCGGTCCGGTAGCTGCGGACCAGGTGGTTCCAGCCGCAGCCCTGGCACACCTCGACCTCGTGCACCGCGAAGTCCGGAAAGGTCCTGGCCAGCGCCTCCAGCTGCGCCTCGTTGCGGGCGCTGCCGGAGTAGTCGCCGATGTCGTCGCCGTACACCCAGCTGACCTCCCAGAGCCGCTCCTTGCGGCAGATCGGGCAGGTGCGCTCGGTCTGCCCGCCGTACGCCTCTGCGGCCCGCATGAGGAAGACGCTCGCGTCGCAGACGTCGTAGGACGAGGTGGTCGTGAACAGCCCGCCGCCGAACAGCGAGCGCAGCAGGGCGCGGCGCACGAGGGCGTGGTCGACGACGTCGCGCTTGCGCACCCCGCGACGGTACGACGCGACGGACCGCCCGGCGAGAGCTCGCGCGGACGGTCCGTCGTGCCGGTCAGAACTGCAGGCCCCAGCTGTCGATGCGGCCGGTGTCGCCGCTGTAGCGGTCGTACACCTGCAGCCGCCAGGTGCCGTTGGCCGTCTGCGACGAGGCGTTCACCGTGTACGTGGCGACCACGTCGTCGGCGCTGTCCCCGTTGCTGCTGCTCTTGAGGCGGTACAGCGAGCCGTCCGGGGCGACCAGGTCGATCTGCAGGTCGCCGCGGTAGGTGTGCCGGATGGTGGCCGGTGGAGAACCGTGCGGCCCTTCTGCACGGCGCCGCGGCGGGTCTTCTCCGCGCCGGTCCTGGCCGCCCACCTCTGCGACGGGGCAGCGGGGACTTCCTCGCGCCCCGGGTCGTGTTGCACGCCGGGAGCGGCAGGACGTACGCTCCGATGTATCGCCGCGATACATCGGCGCAGCAGCACCCCGACAGCAGGAGGAGGACGACGTGCTCGAGCTCGCCGTCCTGGGCCTGCTGCACGAGTCGCCGCTGCACGGCTACGAGCTGCGGTCCCGACTCAAGGCCACGCTCGGCACCTTCCGCGCGTTCTCCTACGGCTCGCTCTACCCGACGCTGCGCCGCATGCGGGACGCCGGGTGGATCGTCGAGGACGAGGGGGACGCCGAGGTCGTCGCCGACGCGCCGGTGCTCACCGGCCGGCGCGGCAAGGTCGTCTACAAGCTCACGGCCGACGGCAAGGAGCGGCTGACCGAGCTGCTCGCCGAGGCCGGCCCGTCGGCGTGGGAGGACGAGACCTTCGGGGTCCACTTCGCCTTCTTCGGCCAGACCGACCCCGAGGTGCGCGTGCGCATCCTCGAGGGGCGTCGCACCCGGCTCGAGGAGCGGCGCGAGGGCGTCCGCTCCTCGCTGGCCCGCACCCGTTCGCGTCTCGACCGCTACACCCTCCAGCTGCAGGAGCACGGGCTGGAGTCGGTCGAGCGCGAGGTCCGCTGGCTCACCGAGCTCATCGAGACCGAGCGCCGCTCCAGCCAGGCGCCCGCAGAAGAACTGTCCCGCACCACCCCACCCACTGAAAGAGGAGCGCCCTGATGGGTTCCGTCCGTGTCGCCATCGTCGGCGTCGGCAACTGCGCCGCGTCACTCGTCCAGGGCGTCGAGTACTACCGCGACGCCGACCCGTCCGCGCGCGTCCCCGGCCTGATGCACGTCGCGCTCGGCGGCTACCACGTCCGCGACATCGAGTTCGTCGCCGCGTTCGACGTCGACGCCAAGAAGGTCGGCTTCGACCTGTCCGAGGCGATCGTCGCGTCGGAGAACAACACCATCAAGATCGCCGACGTGCCCCCGATGGACGTCACCGTCCAGCGCGGCGTCACGCTCGACGGCCTCGGCAAGTACTACCGCGAGACCATCGAGGAGTCCGACGCCGAGCCGGTCGACGTCGTGCAGGCGCTCAAGGACGCCAAGGTCGACGTCCTGATCTGCTACCTGCCGGTCGGGTCGGAGCAGGCGGCGAAGTTCTACGCGCAGTGCTGCATCGACGCCAAGGTCGCCTTCGTCAACGCCCTGCCGGTCTTCATCGCCGGCACGCCGGAGTGGGCCGAGAAGTTCCGCGCCGCAGGCGTTCCGATCGTCGGCGACGACATCAAGAGCCAGGTCGGCGCGACCATCACGCACCGCGTCATGGCCAAGCTGTTCGAGGACCGCGGCGTCATCCTGGACCGCACGTACCAGCTGAACGTCGGCGGCAACATGGACTTCAAGA
>JAOPWK010000317.1 GCA_025965735.1 Frankiales bacterium | reverse complement strand
GACGGCGCTGCTCGTGGACAGCAGCCGCGGAGTGCTCAGCGGCGCCGTCAGCTGGCGGCTGCGGCTGGGCGATCCGGCAGAGGACCTGGCGTCGCTGCCGGAGGCCGTACGGGCGGCGCTCGGCTAGCGTCCGCGCGTGCGCCTGGCGACCCTGAACCTGCTGAACGGGATGTCGCTGAAGGACCGTTCAGTGCGGCCGGAGCGGCTTGCGGAGGCGGTCACGGCGCTGCGCGCGGACGTGGTCGGCCTGCAGGAGGTGGACCGCTTCCAGCCGCGCTCGCACGGAGCCGACCTCACCGCGCAGGTCGCCGACGCGATGGGCACGCCGCACTGGCGCTTCGTCCCTGCGCTCATCGGCACCCCCGGCGGCACCTGGCGCGCCGCCGTCGACGACGACGCGAAAAGCACACAGGCGGCGTACGGGATCGGGCTCGTCTCCCGCTGGCCGGTCCTGCGGTGGCACGTGACGCGGCTGCCCGCCTCGCCTGTCCGCTCCCCCGTGATGATCCCGGGCACCAAGCAGCTGATCTGGCTGCAGGACGAGCCGCGCCTGGGGCTGGCCGCCGTGGTGGAGAGCCCCGCCGGGCCGATCACGATCGCGACCACGCACCTGTCGTTCGTGCCGCTGTGGAACGGCAAGCAGTTGCGCACCCTCACCTCCGACCTCGCCGGCCTGCCGGGTCCGCGGGTGCTGCTCGGCGACCTCAACATGCCGCCGCCGTTCCCCCGGGTGCTCAGCGGCTGGCGGGTCCTGGCCAAGGCGCCCACCTACCCGGCGTGGGAGCCGCGGATCCAGCTGGACCACGTGCTCGGCTCCGGCGCACTCCCACCCGTGACCGCGGTCGAGTCGCCCGAGCTGGCGATCTCGGACCACCGGGCGCTGCTGGTCGAGCTGGCGTGCTGACGACGGTCGTCCTGGACGTCGGGGAGACGCTGGTCGACGAGACCGCGCACTGGACCGCGTGGGCGCAGCACCTGCGCGTGCCGCCGTTCACCTTCTTCGCCGCCCTCGGCGGGCTCGTCGCGCGCGGACAGGACCACCGCGAGGTCGTACGGCTGGTGCGGCCGGACACCGACTTCGCCACCGAGCGGCCGCACGTGCCGGAGCCGCCGCTCGAGCTGTACCCGGACGCACGGCCGTGCCTGCAGGCGCTGCGCGACGACGGGTGGCGCACGGTCGTCGGCGGCAACCAGCCGGAGGCCTTCCAGCGCCTGGTCGAGCATCTGGACCTGCCGGTGCACCTGGTGACCTCCTCCGGCGAGCTGGGCGCGGAGAAGCCGTCACCGGAGTTCTACCGGCGGCTGGCCGAGCGGGCCGGCGTCACGCCGCAGGAGTGCGTCCACGTCGGCGACCGAGCCGACAACGACCTCGTCCGCGCCGCGGCAGCCGGCATGACGGTGGTCCACCTGCGCCGCGGCCCGTGGGCGCTGCTGCACCCCTCGGTGAGCACGATCAGCATCGGGAGCCTGCACGAGCTGCCGCCGGTGCTGCGCCGGCTCCGGGCCACCGCCTCGTAGCCTGCGCCGATGACCCCGGTGCTGCACCTGCGCGGACCTGTCCTCGTCGGTCCCGAGGAGGTGGTGCCGGAGGCGTGGGTCGTCGGCGGGCGCCTGACGTACGAGCGGCCGGCCGGCGACGTGACGGCCCTCGAGGGCTGGGTCGTCCCGGGGCTGGTCGACGCGCACTGCCACGTCGGGCTGGACGCGCACGGCGCCGTCGACGAGGTCACGTCCGAGCAGCAGGCGACGACCGACCGCGACAGCGGTGCGCTGCTGCTCCGGGACGCCGGTTCCGCGGCGGACACGCGGTGGATCGACGACCGGCACGACCTACCCGTGCTGGTGCGGGCGGGCCGGCACATCGCTCGGCCGAAGCGGTACATCCGCAACTTCGGCGAGGAGGTCGAACCCGAGGAGCTCGCCGACACGGTGCGACGCCAGGCGCGGCGCGGCGACGGGTGGGTCAAGCTCGTCGGCGACTGGATCGACCGCAAGACAGGCGATCTCGCGCCGTGCTGGCCGCTGGAGGCGCTCCGGCCGGCCATGGCTGCCGCACACGAGGAGGGCGCCCGCGTCACGGCGCACTGCTTCTCGGAGAGCTCGCTGGCCGACCTGGTCGAGGCCGGCATCGACTGCATCGAGCACGCCACCGGACTGGACGAGAGGACGCTGCCGCTGCTGGTCGAGCGCGGGGTGGCCATCGTCCCGACGCTCATCAACATCGAGACCTTCCCGAGCATCGCGGCCGCGGCCGAGGAGAAGTTCCCGGCCTACGCCGCCCACATGAGGGACCTGCACGCGCGGCGGCACCAGACGATCGGCGCGGCGCACGACGCCGGCATCCCGATCTACGCCGGGACGGACGCCGGCGGTGCACTCGCGCACGGCCGGGTGGCGGACGAGGTGGCCGAGCTCGCGCGGGCCGGGCTGACGAGCACCGAGGCGCTGTCCGCCGCCTGCTGGTCGGCGCGCGAGTGGCTGGGCCGTGACGGCCTGTTCGAGGGCGCACAGGCCGACCTGGTCGTGCTGGACGCCGACCCGCGGGAGGACCTGCGCGTGCTGCAGGCGCCGCGGGCGGTCGTCCTGCGCGGTGTGGTCCGGGCCGGCTCGTGGAGCTGACGCCGGAGGAGGGCCGCGTCCTCGGCGCGCTGGTCGAGAAGGAGCTCACGACGCCGCAGGGCTACCCGCTGACCGACAACGCCCTGCTGGCCGCCTGCAACCAGACGACCAGCCGCGACCCGGTGGTGTCGTACGACGTCTCGACGCTGCGCACCGCGGTCCGCAGCCTGCGCGAGCAGGGACTGCTGCGCACCGTGCACCGGCCGGGCGAGCGCAGCGAGAAGCACCGGCACGAGCTCCCTTCGGCGCTGGAGCTGTCACCGGCGCAGGTCGCCGTGCTCGCGGTCCTGCTGCTGCGCGGGCCGCAGACCGCCGCCGAGCTGCGGGCGCGCAGCGAGCGGATGCACGCCTTCGGCAGCAGCGAGGAGGTGGAGCCGGTGCTGGCCGAGCTGGCGACGCGCGCCGAGCCGCTGGCCCGTCGGCTCGAGCGGCAGCCCGGCCGCAAGGAGCCGCGGTGGGTGCAGCTGCTCGTCCCCTCTGCGGAGCCAGGGCCGGCGGAGCAGGTGGCGGCCGCCGACGTGGTGCGCGACCTGCTGACCGGCCTGAACGCCGCGATGGCAGCACGCGACCTGCCGGCCACGCTCGCGCTGTTCAGCGGGGACGCGGTGCTGCTCGGCTCGGGTGCGGGCGAGAGCGCGTCAGGGGAGGACGAGCTGCGCGCGTTCTTCGTGCGCTTCTTCCAGCGCGCGCACACGCTCGGCTGGCAGGGCGACGATCTGACCGTCGGTGACCGCGCCGGCGTCCTGTGGTTCCTGCTGGTCGGCGAGGCGGTGCTGACCGGCGAGCACGAGGAGCGCCTCCCGTACCGCTTGTCGGGGATCCTCGTGCCGCAGGACGGCGGCTACCGGCTCGCCCTGGTGCACGGCAGCGAACCGGCCACGGGCTAGCGGACGGCGGGCGCGACCTTCGTGCCGAGCAGCTCGATGCCGTGCAGCAGGTTCTCGTGCGCCAGCCGGACGTTCGTCATCTGCAGTGCGATCCGGTCGACGCCGCCGAGGTCGGCGGAGATGCGCCGCACCTTGGCGGCCACCGTGTCCGGCGCGCCGATGAGGAAGGCGCCGTCCGGACCGAGCATCGCGTCGTACTGCGCCCGCACCGGCGGGCCGAAGCCGCGCTCCTTGCCGATCTTGGTGAACATCTGCGCCCAGCCGGGGTAGAAGTCGTCGGCCGCCTGCTGGTCGGTGTCGCCGACGAAGCCGAACGCGTGGATGCCGACCTTCAGCTGCGCCGGGTCGTGCCCAGCGCGCTGCCCGGCCTCGCGGTAGAGGTCCACGAGCGGGCGGAAGCGCGCGGGCTGACCGCCGATGATGGCGACCATGAGCGGGAGGCCGAGAAGGCCCGCGCGCACGAAGGACTGGGGCGTGCCGCCGACGCCGACCCAGATCGGCAGTGGGTCCTGCAGCGGGCGGGGGTAGACGCCCTGCCCGGACAGCGGCGCGCGGTGCCGGCCGCTCCAGGTGACCCGCTCCGAGCCGCGGATCTGCAGCAGCAGGTCGAGCTTCTCGGCGAACAGCTCGTCGTAGTCGGCCAGGTCGAGGCCGAACAGCGGGAACGCCTCGGTGAACGACCCGCGACCGACGACGAGGTCGATGCGCCCCTTGCTGACCAGGTCGAGAGTGGCGAACTCCTGGAACACCCGCACCGGGTCGGCGGCCGACAGGACGGTCACCGCGCTGTTGAGCCGGATCCGGCTGGTGCGCGCGGCAGCCGCGGCGAGCAGCACCGAGGGCGCGGAGTCCATGTACTCCGGCCGGTGGTGCTCACCGATGCCGTAGCTGTCCAGGCCGACCTGGTCCGCGCGCTCGACCTCCTCGAGGAGATGCTGCACCCGCTCGAGCGGCGTCACGTCCGCGCCCGTCTCCGGGTCGGTGACGGTGGAGACGAAGCTGTCGATGCCGATCTGCACGGTGTGCTCCTGCCGTAGGTGGTTGCATGCGCAACAAGCATCCGGAGCCGCGTTCGATTCCGCCGGACGTCAGAGCAGGGTCAGCGCCTCGACCTCGACCTCGCCGCGGAGCAGCTGCGCGAGCTCCTCCTCCCCTGGCAGCTCGTCGCCGTACCGCGCCTCGGCGCCGGTGGCGACGTAGAGGAAGACGCCCTCGACCGCAGACGGGTCCACTCCGGCGAGCCGGGCCCAGGCCAGCCGGTAGATGGCCAGCTGCAGCGGGTCGGCGCTCTCGCTGCCGGTCTTCCAGTCGACGACCTCCCACCGCCCGCCACCGAGGTCGTAGACCGCGTCGATGCGTCCCCGCACCACGCGCCCGGCCATCGGCAGCGCGAACGGCGCCTCCACGGCGTGCGGCGCGCGGGTGGCCCACGGGGAGGCGAGGAACGCCTCCTGCAGCCGCTGCAGCGCGCGGTCGTCGGCCAGGCCCTCGTCCTCGGCGCCGGGCAGCTCCTCCGGGTCGAGCAGCGGGCGCTCGCCGAACAGCGCCTCGACCCAGGCGTGGAAGCGGGTGCCGCGGCGGGCCGCGGCCACCGGCCGGCGCGGCAGCGGGCGGGCCAGCTCGCGGGCGAACCCCTCCGGGTCCTCCTGCAGCCGCAGCAGCTGGCTGGCGGTGAGCGCCGTCGGCAGGGCCACCTCGCGCACGCCACGGCGGGAGGTGCGCTCCTCCTCGAGCAGCAGCACCGCCTCGCGGTCGTAGCGCTCGAGCTGCTCGCGCTCCCACGGCAGCAGCCCCTCCTCGTCCGGCAGCGCGCTCCCGGCCTCCAGGCGCGCCAGGTCGGCGAGGACGTGGTCGGCCGCCTCGCGACGCCGGGCGTACGGCAGCGCGTCGTACGGCGCGGGCCACACGTGCTGGGCAGGCTCGGCCAGCGCCGGGTTGCTCTTCTCGACCGGCTCCTCGGCCCAGACCTCCACCCGTCCACCGCCGGTCCAGGCGTGCTCCTGGAGCTCCAGCAGGAACGGCGACGGCCCACGCGGCCGCTTCTGCGTGGCGCCCCACCAGTGGCCGCTGCCGATGAGCAGGTGGCGGGCGCGGGTGAAGGCGACGTAGCCGAGCCGCCGCTCCTCTCGCTCGAGGTGGTCGCGGCACTCCTGGACGTAGGCCTTGACGCCGTCCTTGTCGTAGCCGCCCAGCACCGGCTGGTCCTCCGCGTCGCCGCGCAGCGGACCGGGCAGCGTCGCCGCCGTCGTGGCCCACTTGCCGCGCAGGTCCTCAGAGGGGAACACCTTGCGGGTCAGGTCGGGGCACGCGACGACGTCCCACTCCAGGCCCTTGGAGCGGTGGGCCGTCAGCAGCTGCACCGCGTCGCTGCCGCTCGGCGTCACGGCGTCCAGCCCGCGCTCGTGCTCCTCCGCCGCCCGCAGGAACGCGAGGAAGGCCGACAAGCTGCTCTCTCCGTCGAGGTCAGTGAACCCGGCGACGACGTCGAAGAAGGCCGACAGCGACTCGCGCCGTCGCGCCTGGACGGCCTCGGGTGAGGCGGCCAGCTCGACGTCGAGACCGGTCACCTCGACCACGCGGTGGACGAGGTCGAGCAGCGGCTCGTCCCGGGCGGCCCGCAGCTCGCGCAGCTCGGCGTTCAGCGCGGTCACGCGCTGCACGCCCTCGAGGGACCAGCCTTCGTGGCCGGGCCGGTCGAGCGCGTCGGCGAGCGCGACGACGTCGCACGGGTCGACCCCGGCGACCGCCTGCTCCAGCGCCGTCTCGTCGTCCGGCCGCGCGTCGGCGCCCTGCTCGACGGCGAGCACCTCGCGGGCGCGGCGGCCCAGGACGGCGAGGTCGCGGGTGCCGAGGCGCCAGCGGGGGCCGGTCAGCAGTCGCAGCAGCGGCGCGTTGGCGGTCGGGTCGTCGAGCACCTGCAGGACGGCCACGACGTCGGCGACCTCGGGCAGCTGGAGGAGGCCGCCGAGCCCGACCACCTCGACGGGCAGGCCGGCAGCGGTGAGGGCGGCGTACAGGTCGGCGAAGTCGCTGCGTGCCCGCACGAGCACCGCGCACTCCCGCAGCTCGGTGCCGGCGTCGACGGCGGCCCTGACCTGCGCCGCCACCCACGCGCACTCCTCCTGCCAGGTGGTGTGCAGCGCGACGACCGCCTCGCCGAGCTCGGCCTTGGCGGGCGGCGCCTGGAGCTCGACGATCCGGTGCCGGGAGCGCAGCGACGCGGCGACCTTGTTGGCCAGCGCGAGCAGCCGCCCGCCGGAGCGCTGGTTGACCGCGAGCGCGAACGTCGCGGCCTCCCTGCCGTCGGCGTGGGCGAAGTGGCGGGGGAAGCCGTCGAGGTTCGACACGGACGCGCCGCGCCAGCCGTAGATGGCCTGGCACGGGTCGCCGACAGCAGTGACCGGGTGGCCACCGCCGAACAGCCCGACGAGCATCCGGCGCTGGGCGACGCTGGTGTCCTGGTACTCGTCGAGCAGCACCACGGTGGAGCGCTCCCGCTCGGCCAGCCCGACCTCCGGCACCGTCTCGGCGAGGCGGGCGGCGAGCGCGACCTGGTCCCCGAAGTCGATGGCGTCGAGGTCGGCCTTGGCGGTGCGGTAGGCGGTGACCAGCGACGTCAGCTCGCGGCGCTTGCGCGCGGCGGCCGCCATCTGGCGCAGCTCGTCGCAGTGGCCCTTGCTGCCCTTCTGGCCGTCCAGCTCGGCGCAGGTCTCCTCGACCGCCGCCAGCCACTCGGCGTCCCAGGCCCGCAGCTGGTCGGGATCCACGAGGTGCTCCGACAGCTCGGACTCCAGCGACACGAGGTCGCCGACGAGCATGTTCAGCGGGCTGGTCAGGTGCGTGATCGGCCCCCGGTGCCGGCGCAGCACGCGCGCGGCCAGCTGGTACCGGGTGGCGTCCGCGAGCAGCCGGGAGCGCGGCTCGACACCCAGGCGCAGCCCGTGCTCGGCGACCAGCCGACCGGCGAACGCATGGTAGGTGGACACCACCGGCTCGCCGAGATCGTCTGCAGTGGAGGAGATCCCGGCCTTCTGCAGACCCGAGCGCAGCCGGCTCGCCAGTTCGGCGGCGGCCTTGTTGGTGAAGGTGAGCCCGAGCACCTGCTCCGGAGCGACCTGGCCGGTGCCGACCAGCCACACGACGCGGGCCGCCATGACGCTGGTCTTGCCGGAGCCGGCGCCGGCGACGACGAGGCCTGGCGCGAGCGGGGCGGAGGCCGCGGCCAGCTGCTCGTCGGTGAAGTCGATGCCGAGCAGGTGGCGCAGGTCCTCCGGCCGCGTGACGGGTGCGGCGGTCACGTGACCACCTGCCGGCCGTCCGGCTGCGCGGGGCAGCAGGTCCGGAACGGGCAGCGCGCGCAACGGTCCTGCGGCGTGGGCGGGAAGCTCTCGCCGAGCACCCGACGGACCGCGGTGTCGAGCAGCGCCTCCACCCAGGTGGGCGAGGGCTCGAGCGCGTCCTGCCCCTGCACCTTCGGTGCACCGGCATCGTCCACGCGGAGCATCACCAGCTCGGCGCCACCGACCTCGGGTCGCTTCGGCAGCACCTCGTCCAGCGCGCCCTCGCGGACCGCGAGCTGGTAGGTGCCGAGCTGCGCGTGCCCGGCGATCGCGGCCTTGGTGAACGGCGCCTTGCCGGTCTTGAGGTCGACGACGTGCACGCGCCCGTCGCGGTCGAGCTCGACCCGGTCCATGAAGCCGCGCACCAGGACGCTGCCGCCGGGCACGTCCAGCTCGACGGCGAAGCCGACCTCGGTCGCCACCAGGTCGCGCCCCCGGGCCGCGGCGTGCCAGGCGAGGAACCGCCGGAGCGCCTCGCGGGCCTGCTCGTGCTGCTGCGCCGACTGCCACGGCGCGTCGTAGGCCAGCTGCCCCCACACCGTGTCGAGCCGCGACATCAGCACGTCCAGGTCGGCCGGCGTGCGACCGGTGGCGACCTCGTCGGCCAGCGCGTGCACAACGCCGCCGAAGCCCATCGCGGAGGACGCGGCGGACTGAGCGTGCACCTCGTGCTCGAGGAACCACCGCAGCGGGCACTCGTCCAGGCCCGACAGCGACGTGCCGGACAGCGGGACCGGCTTGCCCTCCGGGTGCACCGGGGTGTCCGACGCCGAGACCGGCACCATCCCCCACCAGCGGTCCGGGTGCGCGGCCGGCGCGAGCGGCCGGCCCTTCTCGTCCACAGCAGCGGCCAGGCGGGCCAGCCGCGACGCGGCGGCGCGGCGTGCGGCGGGCGACTTCGCCGGGTCGACGGCGGTGCGGCGCAGCGCGGCCACGAGGCTGGGCAGCGAGAGCGGCCGGGCGACCCGCTCCAGGTGCTCCCGCACCGGGACGCCGAGCTCGGACAGGAAGCGCGAGGGACGCTCCCCCTCCTCGTCGGTACCGGCCACCGCGGTGACGACCAGCCGGCGGCGGGCGCGGGTGAGGGCGACGTAGAACAGGCGGCGCTCGTCGGCGAGCAGGTCGGCGCGGCCGGTCGGCTCGCGCAACCCGTCGCCGGCGAGCCGCTCCGCCTCGAGCAGCGTCGACCGCCGGCGCAGGTCGGGCCACACGCCCTCCTGCACACCGGCCACCACGACGACGTCCCACTCGAGGCCCTTGCTGCGGTGGGCCGTCAGCAGGCGGACCGCCTCACCGCGGACGCCGCGCTCGGCCAGCGTGTCAGCCGGGATCTGCTGCGCCTCGATCTGCGCGAGCAGCGTGCTGACGCCGGTGAGCCGCCGCCGGTCGCTGACGCGCGCGACCTGGGCGAACAGCGACACCACGGCGTCGAGGTCGCGGTCGGCGGAGCGTCCGGGAGCGCCGCCGCGCAGCGTCGCGGCCTCGAGCCGCGACGGCCAGGGGCTGCCGGACCACATCTACCACAGCGCGGTCTCCGGCCCCTCGACCAGCGCCTGCCGGGCGCGGTCGAGCA
>JAOPWK010000312.1 GCA_025965735.1 Frankiales bacterium | reverse complement strand
GCGGCGGCGACGGCCAGGAGCAGGGGGCGGCGCACGCGTCCAGCCTCGCACCCGGTGGTCGGCTCCGTGCCGGTTCCGGCAGTTGCGCGCGGGTACGGCGGCGACGTGCGCATCGCCTTCCACGGCTCACCCGAACCGACGCTCGGCGTCGAGTGGGAGCTGGCCTGCGTGGACGCGCAGAGCGGAGAGCTCGTGCCGGTCGGGCCCGAGGTCGTCGCAGCCTGCGGCATCGAGGCGGTCAAGAAGGAGCTGCTGGTCAACACCGTGGAGGCCGTCACCGGTGTGCATCACACCGTCGGCGAGGCGATGGACGACCTGGCCGGCACCCTGGCGACGATCCGCGCGGTGACCGACCCGCTCGGCGTCGAGCTGTTCAGCGCCGGCTGCCACCCCTGGGCGCGTGGCGAGGACCAGGCGGTCAGCGAGGGCGACCGCTACGCCGAGCTCATGGACCGCACCCGCTGGTGGGGCCGCCAGATGGTGATCTACGGCGTCCACGTGCATGTCGGCGTGAACAGCGCCGCCAAGGTGATGCCGATCGTGTCGTCGCTCCTGACGTGGTTCCCGCACCTGCAGGCGCTCTCCGCCAGCTCGCCGTTCTGGCTGGGCGAGGACACCGGCTACGCGAGTAACCGGTCACTGATCTTCCAGCAGCTGCCGACGGCCGGGCTGCCGTTCCAGTTCCAGCAGTGGTCGGAGTACGCCTCGTACGTCGACGACCTGCTCGTGACCGGCGTCATCGACTCACTGGCAGATCTCAGGTGGGACGTCAGGCCGGCGCCGCACCTGGGCACGGTGGAGATGCGGGTGTGCGACGGCCTGTCGACGCTCAAGGAGGTCGCCGCGCTGACCGCGCTGACGCACTGCCTGGTCGTCGACCTGGACCGGCGGCTGGACGAGGGGCACGAGCTGCCGGTGCTGCAGCCCTGGCACGTGCAGGAGAACAAGTGGCGCTCGGCGCGCTACGGCCTGGACGCGATCGTCATCACCAGCGCGCGCAACGACGAGCGGCTCGTGACCGAGGACCTGGACGACCTGCTGGAGCAGCTGGCGCCCACCGCCCGCCGGCTCGGCTGCGAGAGCGAGCTGGCGGGGGTGTCCGACATCGTGAAGGGCGGGGCGAGCTACGCCCGGCAGCGGCAGGTCGCCGCAGCGAACGACGGCGACCTGCGCGCGGTGGTGCGCAGCCTGGTGCAGGAGCTCCGGGTCGGCACCCAGGCCCAGCCCGCCGCTCAGCCGAAGACGACCGTGCGGTTTCCGTAGACCAGCACCTTCGCGGCCAGGTGCAGCCGCACCGCGCGCGCCAGCACCAGCGCTTCGAGGTCGCGGCCGCGGGCGACCAGGTCCTCCACCGAGTCGCGGTGCGTCACCCGCGCCACGTCCTGCGCGATGATCGGCCCCTGGTCCAGCTCGGCCGTCGCGTAGTGCGCCGTCGCACCGATCACCTTCACCCCGCGCTCGTACGCCTGGTGGTAGGGCTTCGCGCCGACGAAGGCCGGCAGCAGCGAGTGGTGGATGTTGATGACGCGGTGCGGGTAGCGCGCGACGAGGTCCTCCGACAGCACCTGCATGTAGCGCGCCAGCACGATGAGGTCGACCCCCGCGTCGTCGACCAGCTGCGCCAGCCGGGCCTCCTGCGCCCCCTTGCCGTCGGGCTGGACCGGCAGGTGGTGGAAGGGCACGCCGAAGAAGGCGCACGCCTCGGCGTGGTCGTCGTGGTTGCTGGCCACGAAGGCCAGGTCGGCGTGCAGCTCGCCGGTGCGCCAGCGGGCCAGCAGGTCCAGCAGGCAGTGCGGCTGCTTGCTGGCCAGCACCGCGATCCGGGCCACCTGCTCGGGCAGCCGCAGCTCGCACTGCATCGCGAACCGGTCGCTCACCTCGCGGAAGGCCTCGAGCACCTCGCTCGGCTGCAGCGCGAAGCCGTCCAGCTCGAACTCCACCCGCTGGAAGAACATCCCGTCGTGGTGGTCGGTGTGCTGGTCGACCTCGACGATGTTCGCGCCGTGCCGGGCCAGGAACTCCGCGACGGCCGCGACGATCCCGCGGGTGTCCAGGCAGGTGAGCAGCAGGACCGCCGTACGCCGGCCGGGCGGTACGTGCCGCGGCACGAACGTCGACGGCAGGGCGTCACCGGTGCTCATGCGGGGTCCTCGCGTGTCGTGAGCGCCAGCGAGCGACGCGCTGGGGTGCGTTCATGCCCGCGCACGCTAGTGCGGCGGGCGCAGGCGACGATGGGGACGTGAGCACTCCCATGGCGCTGGTCGGCGCTGGTCCGCGCCGGACCCGGGCTGCTCACGCTGCGGGCGGCAGAGCTGCTCGCGCAGGCCGACGTGGTGCTCGTCGACCGGCCCGTGCACCCGGGCGTGCTCTCGCACTGCCGCCCGGACGGGACGGCGGCTTCGCAGCGGGTCGTCGCGAGCGCGCTCGCCCGGCTGGCCGACGACGTCGCGGAGGCCGGTGTGCGCGCACCGGTCACGACGGTGGTCGGCGACGTGGTGCGGCTGCGCGAGACGCTGCGCTGGTTCGACGCGTGAGCGGATTGCCGACCTGGCTGCGCGGCCGCCTCGAGCGCAGCCTGAGCCGCACCTGGGGGCTGGCGGGACTGCGGGTGGGCTACCTGCCGGCCGCTCCGGCCCGGTCGCCGAGCTGCGGGCGGCGCAGCAGCCGCCCTACCTGCTGTGCAGGCCGGCGCCGGTCGTGGGGGAGGGTCCACCCGAAGGGGTCCGGCCGCTGGACGGCCACTGGCGTGGACGTGCCGGAGGACCTCGACCGCCTGGTGGAGGAGCTGCAGGACGTGCTCGTAGGGAGGAGCGACCCGTGACCCGGATCGCGATCGTGGGGACCGGCTTCGGCGGCATCGGGGCGGCGGTGCGGCTGCTGCAGGACGGCGAGCGGGACCTCGTGCTGTTCGAGCGCAGCGACGACGTCGGCGGCGTCTGGCGCGACAACACCTACCCCGGTTCGGCCTGCGACGTGGCCAGCCACCTGTACTCCTTCTCCTTCGCGCCGACCGGCCGCTGGTCGCGGCGCTTCGCACCGCAGAGCGAGATCCACGACTACCTGCGCCGGGTGGCCCGCGACTTCGGCGTGCTGCCGCACGTGCGCTTCCGGACCGAGGTGCTGTCGGCGACGTGGGACGGCGCGCACTGGCAGCTCGCCCTGTCCGACGGCAGCACCCACGAAGCTGATGTGGTCGTGGCCGCCTGCGGCCAGCTCAGCCGCCCGAAGCGCCCGGAGATCCCCGGGCTCGACGACGTCGCCGGCACGACGTTCCACTCCGCGGAGTGGGACCACGGCCACGACCTGCGCGGCCGCCGCGTCGCCGTCCTCGGCACCGGCGCGAGCGCCATCCAGTTCGTGCCGGAGATCGCCCCGAAGGTCGCGCACCTGACGGTCTTCCAGCGGTCCGCGCCGCACGTGATCGCCAAGCCGGACCGCGCGTACGGGCCGCGGACCCAGAAGGCGCTCGAGCAGGCGCCGTGGCTGCTGACGCTGGACCGGCTGCGCACCTTCTGCGTCAACGAGACGCGCAGCCTGGGCTTCAACACCGAGCCGCGGCTGATGGCCGGCTACGAGGCGAAGTTCGCCCGGCACCTGCGCAAGGAGGTGCCCGACCCAGCGCTGCGCGCCAGGCTCACGCCGAGCGACCCGATCGGCTGCAAGCGGATCCTGCAGAGCAACGACTGGTACGCCGCGCTGCAGCTTCCGCACGTCGACGTCG
This sequence comes from Frankiales bacterium, assembly GCA_025965735.1. Taxonomy (GTDB): domain Bacteria; phylum Actinomycetota; class Actinomycetes; order Mycobacteriales; family SCTD01; genus SCTD01. The sequence continues at coordinate 3,702 of JAOPWK010000312.1, read as the reverse complement.
TGACCGAGCGCGTCGACCGCGTCGTGCCCGACGGGCTGCTCACCGCCGACGGCGTGCTGCACGAGGTGGACACGCTGATCCTGGGCACCGGCTTCGCCGCCACCGAGCTGCTCGCGCCGATGGAGGTCGTCGGGCGCGAGGGACGCCGGCTGTCGGAGGCCTGGGCGCAGGGCGCGGAGGCCTACCTCGGCACCACCGTCGCCGGCTTCCCGAACCTGTTCCTGCTGTACGGCCCCAACACCAACCTCGGGCACAGCTCCATCGTGCTGATGCTCGAGAGCCAGATCGCCTACCTGCGCGAGGCGGTGCGCCTGGTGCGCGCGGTCGGTGCCGTCGAGGTCCGTGCGGAGGCGATGCGCGCGTTCAACGAGCGGCTGCAGGAGCGGCTCAAGACGACGGTGTTCGCCGGCGGCTGCCGCAGCTGGTACCTGGATGCCAACGGCCGCAACACCCAGAACTGGCCGGGCACGACCATCGAGTTCCGCCTGCGCACCAAGCGGATCCGGCTGGACGACCACCTCGTGAAGGTGTCCGCATGAGGACCGCTCTGCTGCGCACTGTGATGCGCCTCGTCCGCCCGGTGCTCGGGCCGCCGGTGCCGGTCCGCGTCCAGCGCGCCGTGCTGGAGCTGGCGGCGACCGGGATGCCGCTGCCGAAGGGCGTCACCGTCGAGCGGGCGACCCTGGGTGGCCGCCCGGCGGAGCGGCTCTCGCCCGTGGGGAGCGATCCCGCGCGCCGCGTCCTGCTGCTGCACGGCGGCGCCTTCCTCACCGGCTCGCCGCGCACGCACCGCGTCTTCGCGGCCCACCTGGCGGTGGCCGCCGGCTGCGACGTGCACGTCCTGGACTACCGCCGCGCGCCCGAGCACCGGTACCCGGCGGCCGTGGACGACGCCGTCGCCGCGTTGGACGAGCTCGGCGACGGCACCAGCGTCGTCGGCGACTCCGCCGGCGGGGCGCTCGCGCTGCTGCTCGCCCGTCGCCGGCACCCCGCTGCGCTGGCACTCGTGTCGCCGATGACCGACCTGACGCTGGAGAGCAGCACCCGCTGGACCGGCGACGACCCGCTGATCCGGGCCGCCTGGCTGCAGCAGGGCGTCCGCGCCTTCGGCGTCCCCGCCCAGCAGCTGCGCCCGCAGGCCGGCGGCCCCCCGCTGCTGGTGCACGTCAGCGAGCACGAGCGGCTGCGTCCTGAGGGGGAGCGGCTGGGCGGCGAGCAGGTCCTGCTGCCCGGGCTCTGGCACGACGCGCACCTGCAGGCAGCGCTGCTGCCGCAGGCGGCGGAGGCGGTCGCCTCGATGGGTCGGTGGCTCAAGGCCAACGGCTAGACCAGCCGGACCTTCTCCTCGCCCACGGCGACGACGTCGCCCTTCTTGAGCTGCCGGCCGCGCCGGGTCTCCAGGCGGCCGCCGACGGTGACCAGGCCCTCCTCGAGCAGCGGCTTCACGTCGGAGCCCTGGTCCACCAGGCCGGCCAGCTTCAGCAGCTGGCCCAGCCGGATGCCGTCGTCCCGTATCTCCACCTCGCGCACGCGCTCATCCTGCAGGATGGCCGCATGGGCCAGGTGTTCGACGGGATCGACGACGAGCTGGCCACGTGGATCGCCGCGCAGCCGGTGTGGTTCGTGGGCACCGCCCCGCTGTCGGGGGACGGCCTGGTGAACGTCTCGCCGCGCGGCATCGACACCCTGTCTGTCCTCGGGACGCACCGGCTCGGCTGGCTCGACCTGACCGGCAGCGGCGTCGAGACGATCGCGCACCTGCGCGAGAACGGCCGGATCTGCCTGATGTGGTGCTCGTTCGACCGGCGGGCGCGGGTCGTGCGGGTGCACGGCCACGGGCGCGTGGCGCTGCCGGGGGAGCCGGACTTCGACGAGGTGGTCGCGCTGCACCCGCCGCACCCCAGCACGCGGGCGGTCGTCGTGGTGGACGTCGAGCGGGTCAGCGACTCGTGCGGCTTCGGCGTGCCGGTGATGGACCTGGTCGAGGAGCGCGACCTGCTGCGGCCGTCGGCCGAGAAGCGCGGGCCGGAGGGGCTGGCGGAGTACCGCGCGACCCGGAACGCCACCAGCCTCGACGGCCTCGCGGGGATGCCTGCGCTGCCGTAGTGTCCGGCGAGACCCGCGGGAGCCTCGCGCCGAGGCTGAGAGGGCGGCAGGACCGGCCGTCGACCGTTCGAACCTGACCCCGTTAGCGCGGGCGTAGGGAGGAACCCTCATGACTGCTGTCGACGACGCACCCACCACACAGGGCACCCCGTTCCCGGGCAGCCGCAAGACCTACCTGCAGGGCAGCCGCCCGGACATGCGCATCCCGATGCGCGAGGTCGTCCTCACCACCGGCGACAGCGTCGTGCTCTACGACACCTCCGGTCCGTACACCGACGAGACGCTGCGCACCGACGTGCGGCTGGGCCTGCCGGCGCTGCGCAAGGACTGGATCGCCGAGCGCGGGGACACCGAGACCTACGAGGGCCGGCGCGTTCTGCCGGGAGACGACGGCCTCAAGGCCCACGACCACCGCAACCTCGACTCGGTCTTCGAGCAGGCCGGCCGCCAGCCGCGCCGCGCACTGCCCGGCAAGACCGTGACGCAGATGGCGTACGCCCGGGCCGGTGTCATCACGCCGGAGGTCGAGTTCGTCGCGCTGCGCGAGGGCCTCGCGCCGGACTTCGTCCGCGACGAGGTCGCCCGCGGCCGCGCCGTCGTTCCCGTCAACGTGAACCACCCCGAGGTGGAGCCGATGGCGATCGGCCGCGGCTTCCTCGTGAAGATCAACGCCAACATCGGCAACAGCGCCGTCGCGTCCTCCATCGAGGAGGAGGTCGACAAGATGACGTGGGCGACCCGCTGGGGCGCCGACACCGTCATGGACCTGTCGACCGGGCGCAACATCCACACGACCCGCGAGTGGATCCTGCGCAACAGCGCGGTCCCGATCGGAACGGTGCCGATCTACCAGGCGCTGGAGAAGGTCAACGGCAAGTCCGAGGACCTCACCTGGGAGATCTACCGGGACACGCTGATCGAGCAGTTCGAGCAGGGCGTCGACTACATCACCGTGCACGCCGGCGTGCTGCTGCGCTACGTCCCGATGGCGGCCACCCGCAAGACCGGCATCGTGAGCCGCGGCGGCTCGATCATGGCCGCCTGGTGCCTGGCGCACCACCAGGAGAACTTCCTCTACACGCACTTCCGCGAGATGTGCGAGCTGATGGCGCAGTACGACGTGACGTTCTCGCTCGGCGACGGCCTGCGGCCGGGCTGCATCGCCGACGCCAACGACGAGGCGCAGTTCAGCGAGCTGCGCACGCTGGGCGAGCTCACGAAGATCGCCTGGGAGTACGACGTCCAGGTCATGGTGGAGGGCCCTGGCCACGTCCCCATGAACAAGATCAAGGAGAACATGGACCTCCAGCTGGAGGTCTGCCACGAGGCGCCGTTCTACACGCTCGGGCCTCTCACCACCGACATCGCGCCGGGCTACGACCACATCACCAGCGCCATCGGCGCGGCGATGATCGGCTGGTACGGCACGGCGATGCTCTGCTACGTCACGCCCAAGGAGCACCTGGGCCTGCCGGACCGTGACGACGTCAAGGACGGCGTCATCTCCTACAAGATCGCGGCGCACGCGGCCGACCTGGCCAAGGGGCACCCTGGCGCGCAGGTGTGGGACGACGCCTTGTCCGACGCACGGTTCGA
>JAOPWK010000301.1 GCA_025965735.1 Frankiales bacterium | reverse complement strand
TGCTCGGGCTGGGTCTGCTGCTCGCCGCCGCCGCCGGGGGCGCCGGGCCGCTGGCCGACCGCGAGGACGGCGCCCTGCTCGTCCTGCTGCTGCGGGGCGGGGCGGCGCTGCTGGTCCTCGCGGCGCTGGCGCTGCTGGCCCGCAGCAGCGTGCTCGGCAAGGTCGTCACGGCGATCCTCGCCGGTGTCCTGCTCATGGGGCTGGCCGCGGTCGGCGTGGTCGGCACCGTCGTCGCCAACAACGCGCAGGCCGAGCAGGAGGCGGTGCTGCGCGACGCCGCGGTGGGCCGGGTGGAGGGGCTGCAGCAGAGCCTGGACGGCATCGTCAACGACGCCCGCTTCGCCGCCCCGATCTGCCTCACCCGGCCCACCGGCTGCGGGGCGGCGGTGGACGCGCTGGCCGGTCCCGCGGTGCCGGTCTTCGCGGCGCTGCTGCCCGCCACCGGCCAGCCCACGATCCTCGGCGGCCGCGCCCAGCTGACCGGGCCCGAGGCGCTCGGGCTGGCCGGCTCGCCGCTGCTGGAGCAGGTGCTGGCCGGGGGCGCCACTGCCGCGCGGGTCCCCGTCGGCACCAAGGTCCGGCTGCTCGGCGAGCCCCAGTCGATCGCGCTGGTCGTCCTGGTGCCGCAGGGCCGGCCCACCCCCACCGAGCGAGCCACCTCCGCCCTGGCCATCGGCGTGCGCCTGGACGACACCTACCTCGGGCTGGGCCGGGAGCTCTCCGGCTTCGGGACCTCGCTGCTGATCGGCGACGAGGTGGTGGCCTCCAACGGCTCCGCCAACGAGCGTGCCGTCCTCGAGCGCATCGCGGACGAGGCGCGGGTGGCCGACGCCGCCCCCGGTGACGAGCGCGTCGTCCCCGCCGAGGGCACGGCGCCCACCGTCTACTTCACCTCGATCCTGGACCGCGACAGGAACCCGGTGGGCACGCTGGCCCTGTCGCGCAGCGCGAAGGAGGCGCTGAGGTCGCAGCAGCAGGCGCTGCGGACCCTGCTGCTCGTCTCCCTCGTCGCGACGGCGCTCGTCGGCGGTCTCGCCCTGCTGCTCGGCCGGCGCACGGTCGAGCCGCTGCGGCGCCTCACGGCCGCCGCCTCGCGCGTCGCGGCCGGTGACCTGACCGTCACCACCGGGCTCGGCGGCCGCGACGAGGTGGGCACGCTGTCGCGCACCTTCGACGCGATGACCGGCTCGGTCGCCCGCCTGACCGGCGACCTGCGCGCGTCGGCCAGCCGGCTCGAGACGGTGCTGTCCTCGATGACCGACGGCCTGGTGGCGACCGACGGCGAGGGGCGGGTCACCAGCATCAACCGCGCGGCGCTGGCGATGGCCGGCATCAGTGACCCGGCCGGTGCGCTCGGCTTCGCGCTGCAGGACGTCATCGACGTGCGCGTGGACGGCGAGCCGCTGGACCTGAGCGCCACCGGTCAGCCGGACGTCGACGCCGAGGTGCACCCGCTGGTCGGGGACCCGGAGCCGGTCAAGGTGGCGCTCGCTCCGCTGGACGGCGGCGAGGGCGTGGTGCTGGTGCTGCGCGACACCGCGCGCGAGCGCGAGGTCGAGCGGATGAAGACCGAGTTCCTGTCCAACGTCAGCCACGAGCTGCGCACACCGCTCACGCCGATCCGCGGTTACGCCGACATCCTGCACACCCGCCCCGGCCTCGCCCCGGACAAGGTCACGATGTTCGCCGGCACGATCCTGGCCGAGAGCCTGAAGATGAACCGCGTCGTCGATCTGCTGGTCGACGTGGCCGCGATCGAAGCCGGTCGCGTGACGATCGACCCGCGCCCGGTCACGCCGTCGGACCTGGTCGACGCCCGCCTCGCGGCCTGGCGCGACCGGGCACCGGAGCGGGCGAGCGACCTGCGCCGCCGGGTCGCGGCGCGGCTGCCCGCGGTGCAGGTCGACCCCACGTGGGTCGGCAAGGCGCTGGACGAGCTGATCGACAACGCCATCAAGTACACCCCGGTCGGCACGTCGATCACGCTCGTGGCGTCGCTCGCGCCTGAGGGCGGCCGGGTGCGGCTGGCCGTCCGCGACGCCGGACCGGGCATCGCCGCCGCCGACCGCGACTCGCTGTTCCTGTCCTTCGAGCAGGTCGACGGGTCGGCCACCCGCCGGGTCGGTGGTCTGGGTCTGGGGTTGTCCTTCGTACGCCGGCTCGCCGAGGACGCCGGCTACCCGCTCAGCGTCAGCTCCGAGCTCGGCAAGGGCGCGGAGTTCGCGCTCGACCTCCCCATCGCCGAGGTGGTGCCGCCTGCACCGCGCCGGCCGAGCGCGCGCCGGCTGCGCCCGAAGCGCTAGTCCTCCAGCGTCGCCAGCAGCGCGGCGGCCAGGGCCGGCGCCAGGTCCTTGCCGGTGACCAGGTCGTCGTGCTCCGGCGTCTGGCCGCGCAGCCGCAGCACGCAGGCCGACTGCCCTCCGCGCACGACGCCGACCACCATCCGGACGTCGCGTCGCTCCGGGTGCTCGGCGGCCACGGCGGCGACGTCCGCGTCCTCGGACAGCGCGGCCTCGGCGGCCGGCGGGAGGACCAGCACCTCGTGCGCGAGCACGACGCCGAGCACCTCCTCGCTGAACATCATCGAGGCGAGCTGCTGGTCCAGCGGGACGTCCCCGAGCGGCTCCTGCGCGATCGGCGTCAGCGAGCTCGGGTCACCGGCGACCAGGCCCATCGTCTGCGCCAGCTGCGGCTCGGCCTTGAGCAGCTGCTCGGTCTGGACCAGCGCGAACAGCTGCGGCGGCTGGTCCCAGCCGACCTCGGCGACGTGCCCCTCGACCTCTCCCACGACGGCCTGCAGGGGGCTGGTCAACGGATCCACGCCGGACAGTCTGCCTGCGGTCCGCCGCCGCGAGGAACCACGGGCGGTGTGGAAGGGTTGGACAGGCAACATCCCCTGATGAGGAGGCGCCCCGCGTGGCCGTCCGCAACCCCGGGACGGGCCTGCCCGCCCGTCCCCGCCTGCTTGGACCCGTGCTGGTGGTCCTCGCGATCCTGCTGCTGCTCGGCGGTGTCGCGATCTCGCTCTACACCGACCTGCTGTGGTTCCAGAGCGTGGACTACACCGGCGTCTTCACCACGGTGCTGTCCACCAAGCTGATGCTGTTCGTGGGCTTCGGCCTGCTCATGGCGGTGATCGTCGGCGTCAACGTGGCGCTGGCCTACCGGGTGCGCCCGCCGTTCCGGCCGATGTCGCTGGAGCAGCAGAACCTCGAGCGCTACCGCGTGGCCGTCGAGCCGTTCCTCATGCCGGTCCTGCTGCTCGGCAGCAGCGTCGTCGGGCTGTTCGCCGGCCTGTCCGCCGCGGCCCGCTGGCAGACCTGGCTGCTGTGGCGCAACGGCTCGACGTTCGGCCAGGAGGATGCCCAGTTCGGCCGCGACATCTCCTACT
>JAOPWK010000265.1 GCA_025965735.1 Frankiales bacterium | reverse complement strand
CGCGGCCCCCGCTGCCACGAGGAAGGGCAGTGTGAAGGATCCCGCCCGCTCCGCCAGCCAGCCTCCGAGCGGAGGCCCGAGGAGCTGTGCGACGCCGAAGCACAGGGTGAGGCGGCCAAAGGCGCCTGCGAACTCCCGCGGCGACAGGTGGTCAGACAGCTGCGCTGCGATCACAGCCGGCAGCCCAGACATGCAGATCCCGAAGGCGAGGGTGGAGGCGGCTGCGAACGGCTCGGCGTGCATCAGGGCCAGGAGTATCGCCCCCGCCATGCCGACGTACCCGACGACCAGCGTCCGCCCCCTCCCGACGCGGTCGGAGAGCGGGCCGAGCAGTGGCCCACCGAACACCCACGCCAGTCCGAACAACGTGAAGTCGAGCGCCGCATGCGACGCGGTGAAGCTCGCGTCGTCCACGAGCAAGGTGACCACGTACGTGGTGTAGATCGAGTACGCGATGCCGAACATGGCGAACGCGCCGACGAGGCCGAACCAACCGGGGACGCGGCGCAGAGCGCCTGGCCGGGGCGCCGGTCCATCCGGCTCGGGAGCGGGCCGCAGCAGGAGCAGTCCGAGCACCAGTGTCGCCAGTGCCACCCCGGCCTCGACGAGCCAGACCGTCCTCCAGAAGTCGGTCCCACCCGTGCGCTCGAGGAGCGTTGACAGGCCGCTGGCGAACATGATTCCCAGGCCGATGCCCGAGCCGGACATGCCGATCGCAGCGCCCCGGCGGGCCGGGTGCACCACGGAGGCGGCCAGCCCGGGAGCCGGTACCCAGATGAGCGCCCCTCCGAAGCCCGTCAAGGACAGCCCCGCCGCGAGGGCGTTGAACCCGCCGGCTTGCCAGAGCAGCGTCAAGCCGAGGGTGCTGCAGGCCAGCCCTGCGAGGATGAGCCGCACCGGGTCGGCGCGGCGCGCCAACCCGCTCACGGCAAGGGTTCCGATGAGGTAGGCAGCGACGTTCAGCGTCGCGAGAAGCCCGGCGAGCGCGTAGGACCCGAGCAGGTCGCGGTCGATGGCCGGCAGCAGCAGTGCGTAGGAGAAGCGACCGAACGCCTGCGCGACGGCGCAGGCCAACGCCACGAGCCCGACGACCAGGCGTGCTGAGGACGGTTGCCTACCACCCGGACGAGCCGGGATGCCCCGCTGACGCGCGGTCACGCGTCAGGACACCTGCGTCGGGTGCCGCTCCACGCGGTTCAGGAACGACAGGCACGCCTGCAGGCACTCCTCCCAGTGGGACAGGACGATGCCGTGCCTGGCCCCCGCCACCCGCACGGCGTCGGCGCGGGGCACCAGCCGCACCAGATCGATCAGGTTGCGCTGGTCGACGAAGGGGCTGTCGCCCAGCATCGTGAGGACGGGGGCGCTGATCGTCGGCAGCAGCTCGCTGAGATCTGTGGCGAGCAGGCACTCCGCCACCGCCCACACCACGGCGGGATCGAGTCCACGCTGCTGAGCCTCCACCCACGCGACCAGGGCAGGGGAGGTGTGCTGGGGGTCGAAGCGCGCGGGGGTCATGAGGTCCGACCAAGCCGCGCTCCCACCCTCGGACAGCACGGACGACCAAGCCCGGATGTTGTGGAACCACTCACCGCGCCACCCGGTGGAGCAGGCGGTGACCGAGGCGACACGACTCTGGTGCGTGCCGGCCAGGTACAGGCCCAGCGTGCCGCCGAACGACTCGCCCACGTAGTGGAACCCCCCGATGCTGCAGTCCTCGAGGACCGAGAGGAGGTCGGCGGTGCACTGCTCGAGCGTCAACCGCTCCCCGTCCGCCCATGCGTCGGCTGAGTCGCCATGGCCACGCAGGTCGACCGTCACGACGGTGCGCGTGGCGAGGAGCCGGCGGACCCACGGGTTCCACGCGGTCCGGTCCAGGCCGAGCCCGTGCTGCAGCACCACCGGCACGTTCGGTCGAGCGGCCCACGCGTCGTCGAGCCGGAACAGGTCGTAGCCGATGCCGTTCGCGGTCCTCCCTGCCACGCGCGTGGTGTCCGCCTTCGCCGTCACGATCGCCGGTCCACGGGCGCCGCAGCCGGCCCGTAGCCGAGCGCTCCGCTGATCTGCTGAGCCGTCCGGACCACCGCCTCGACGAGCGTCGGGAGCCTCTCCGGTGAGAAGCGCTCGCGGATGCCACCCAGGCTGACTGCTGCGACAGCGCCTCCGTCGCGGTTCAGCACCGGCGCTCCGACGCTGCAGAAGCCGATGGTGACGTCCTCGAGGTTGATCTCGTACCCCTGCTCCCGTACGCGCTCCAGGTCCGGCGGAAGGTTCGAGCCGTTGACTCCCGAGCCGCCGGCACTGTCGTCGTCGTAGGCCAGCAGCGTGCGCGGCGCGGCACCGACCGTCAGCGGCAGGGACCCGCCGACCTCCACCAGGGTGACCTTGATGGGGTAGGGCCCTTCCAGGCGTTCCAGGCACACCGCCCGCTGACCGTCCCGCACGAACAGGTAGCTGCTGTCTCCGAGCTCCTTCGACATCGCCGCCAGGAAAGGCCGTGCGACATGACGGATGTCGGTGGCGTTGGCGGCGATGTTGCCCAACCGGAACAGTCGCAACGTCGGGCGGTAGGCGCCGGCCTCGGTGCGGAACAGCCATCCCACCTCCTCCAGCGTGCCGACCAGGCGGTACACCGTCGACCGGGCGAAGCCCGTGAGCTCCACCAGCTCCGCGACCGTCAGCTCGGGCCGCTTGTTGGAGAACACGTCCAGCAGCCGAACCGCCTTCCCGATGGCGGCGATCGAGCTGTGGTCTCGCTGCGGCTCGGTCACTGGTGCCTCCTGTCCCTGCGTTCGCTACTGGGGCTAGGCCGACGCGGCCGCTGTGGACTTGCGGGCCAGCGACCACATCTGCGGTCCCCGCTCCAGCTCGAGGGCTGCGGACAGGGGCAGCACGGGCGGCCCGAGCTCCTTGCGGAAGGACGCGACCATCGCCCGAGCGAGCTCGGGGTCAGCGGCGGCGGTGAGAGCCAGCGCCTGCGCCACCGGCTCCACGTCGACGTCGTCCGGCGCGTCCCACGCGAGACCGAGCTCCTTGGCGCGCAGGCCGTTGACCTCCTCGCTGAAGAGCGTCATGGCCGCCGTCGCCTCACGCCCCGCGAGGCGTTCTGCAAGGACGAAGTGGCCGCCACCGGGGTGCACGCCGATGCGGCCGAAGCCGCAGATGATGCGCGCATCGCGCGCGATGATCCGGAGGTCCGTGGCGAGCAAGAGGTTCACTCCTGCGCCGACGGCGACGCCGCGTACCGCGGCAACGGTCGGCACGCGCAGCGTGCCGACGCGGACGAACGCCTGGTAGATCTCGTCCAGGGCCCGGTAGTTCGACGTGGCGAGCGGGTCCCTGCCGATCTCGTCGAGCAGGGCGCGGTAGGCGCCGGAGCAGAACGTCCCGGCCGCGCCGCGCACGACGGCCGCGCCGACGTCGCTGTCACCGTCGACCTGGTCGCAGGCGGCCACCACGCCCGCAGCCATCTCCTGCGTGAGGGCGTTGCGGCGCTCTGGCCAGTTGAGGGTGAGGGTGGCGACACCCTTGTCGACGGTGCAGGTGACCAGGTCGTTCACGGGTAGGTCCTCTCGGCGGCGGGACCGCGCGTGCTCAGGGCATGGACGCTCGGGGCGGTGCAGGCGGCGACGGTCACGTGCCACCTGCGTCGATGACATCAGAACCGGTGCCGGTGAGCTGGCGCAGCAACACCTTCTGCGTGGCCGTCTTCGGCAGTGCCGGCACGACCTCGACGTAGCGAGGGACCGCGTAGCCAGCGACCTGCTGCCGGAGGAAGGTCCGGAGCTCTCCCACGTCGAGCCGGTGCCCCTGCTCGAGGACGAGCACGGCCTTCACCTCCTGACCCATCACCTCGTCGGGCACGCCCACGACAGCGGCCTCGCGGATCCCTGGGTACAGCGCCAGCGCCCGCTCGACGTCGCCGGGCGAGATGTTCTGCCCGCCGCGGCGGATGATCGAGGTGCTGCGACCGTGGAAGTGCAGGAAGCCGTCGTCGTCGAGGTGACCGAGGTCGCCGGTGTGGAACCAGAGGTTGCCGAAGCTGCTCAGCGTCTCCTTCGGCCGGCCGTGGTAGGCGGAGAACATGATGTGAGGGACCCGCGGGCGCAGGACGATCTGCCCCGGATCCCCGTGCGCCACCGGCTCATCGTTCTCGTTGACGATCGCGAGGTCCATGTCGGGTCGGGGCCGGCCGCACGTGCCTCGACGGCGATGTTCGAGGGTGTTGACGGTGGCGAAGCCGCCTGTCTCGGTCATGCCGTAGAGCTCGTGCACCCTGATCCCCAGCTCGTCCTCGAAGCGGTCCCAGACGTCACGCGGTGCTCCGCCGCCGGTGCAGAAGCGCAGAGAGTGCTCGGGACGGCCAGCTGTCGTGGCAGACAGGATCGTCAGCACGGTGCCGACGTAGGTGAAGGCCGTGGCGCCGTAGCGCTCGGCGTCCGCCCAGAAGCGGCTTGCCGAGAAGCGCGGCAGCAGGACCAGCGAGGCTCCTGCCACGACGGCGGAGGCCACCGCGTACATCTGCGGGTTGGCGTGGAACAACGGCAGCACGACCATGATCCGGTCATCGGAGCGGACGCCCACCGACGACGCCATCGTGGACCCAGCGGCCACGTAGGCGTGGTGCGGGACGACCACTCCCTTCGCCGGGCCAGTGGTGCCGGAGGTGTAGAGGATCGTGGCCGGGCGTGCACCTGGGAGGGGCAGCTCGGCAGTCACCTCGGGAGCCGTCTTGAGCACGCCCTGGAGCGGCGCGCCGTCGATGAGTACGGCAAGGCTGCCGTCGAGGGTGTAGTCCTCGCGCTTCTCCGCCAGGACCGAGGCCTCGCCCACGACGAGCCGAGCACCGCTGTCGGACATCACGTGCCTCAGGCCGGCGCCCACGAGTGCCGTGTCCACGGGAACGGCCACCGCGCCGATCGCGTTGAGCGCGAACCACCAGAAGAGGAACGCCGGCGAGTTGCCCGCGACGAGGAGCACGTGCTCACCAGGCACCACGCCGACCTCGCGCAGCAGCTGCACCGTGATCTGCATCCGTCCGACGAATTCCTGGTAGCTCACCGTCTCGTCCCCGTGGTACAGGAACGTGGCGTCGCCGTGGCGTGCACTCGTCGCGAGCAGCACGTCAGGCAGCGTGAGCTGAAGCGCCTCGTGTCGCAGCGCGCCCCTCGGTTCCGAGCTCATCCGCTGACGGCCTTGAGCAGCGACTTGGCGATCGTGTTCTTGAGAACCTCCGTGGACCCGCCGGCGATCTCGTAGGCCTTGGCGTCCCGCAGGAAGCGGCCGAACGGCGCGGACTCCATGGTTCCGCGTGCACCGCAGACCGACACCGCCGTAGATGCCGCTCGGGTCGCGACCTCGCTCGCCATCAGCTTGGCCTCGCTGGTGTAGCGGGCGATCTCGTGTCCTGCGTCCAGGTCCCGCGCCGCCTGGTAGGTGAGCAGCCGGGCGGCGTCCAGGGCCGTGACGATGTCGGCGAAGTACCACTGGATGCCCTGGAACTCGAGCACTGTCTGGTCGAAGGCCTTGCGGCTGCCCGCGAACGCGAGGGAGGCGTCCACCGCCGCCCGTCCGATGCCGAGGCTGATCCCGGCAGCAAGCGTGCGCGAGTGCGCCAGCGTGATGACCGCCTGTCGCATCCCCTTCCCCTCCTCGCCGATGAGGTGGTCCGCCGGGACCTCCACGTCGTCCAGCACGAGGTTGACGTGCGGGCCGTTGCGCAGCCCGAAGGTCGTGGCGTTCGGTCCCACGTAGGTGCTGACGCCGGGTGTGTCGAAGGGCACCGCGAACGCCGAGACGCCGATCTCGGTCTCGGCCAGCACGACGAACAGCTGCGCGGCCGATCCCGACGTGATGAACGCCTTCTCACCGCGGATCACCCACCCGGTATCGGTGCGCAGGGCCTTGGTGTCCAGGCTGCGGATGTCGCTGCCGTGTGCCGCCTCGGTGAGCGCGTACGCCGCGCGCAAGCCGCCTGCGTACTGCGGGAGGAAGCGCTCCTTCAGCGAGGGCTCGCCGTAGCGCTCGATGATCGTCTGCGACTGGTAGATGGTGATCATCGAGATGGCGACGGCGGCGCTGCCGTACGCGATCGCTTCCATGACCAGCAACGCGTCCTGGTTGCTGCGGCCGCCTCCCCCGTACTGCGTCGGCAGCGTCAGGGTGTTGTAGCCGGCCGCCGCGGCAGCCTCGATGATCTCGACCGGGTACACGTCTTGAGCGTCGATCTCGCCGGCGACCGGGATGACGCGCTCGTCCACGAAGGCCGTCACCTCCCGCTCGAGCTGCGGGTCGTGCAGGGTGCGCCAGATCTTCATGAGCCCTCCGATCGATGGGGCCGCGTCTGGGAGTTCACGGTCATGACATGAGGTTCGGTAGCCACGTGGCCAGGCCGGGGAAGAAGTAGACCGAGTAGGCCAGGACGATCAGCGCGAGCACGTACGGGACGATGCGCCTGATCATGGTCTGGAAGGGGATGTCGCCGACGCCCGAGACGACGTAGAGGTTGATCCCGACGGGCGGCGTGATCTGCGCGACCTCCATGGCGATGACGACGATGACGCCGAAGGCGATCGGGTCGATGCCGATGAGCTGCGAGATCGGGAAGAAGATCGGGATCGTCACGATGATCATCGACGTGGCCTCGAGGACCGTGCCCAGGATCAGGTAGGCCAGGATGATGAACGTGAACGTGAGCAGCGGCGCGACGTCGGCGCCGGCGACCAGGTCTGCCACCTTCTGCGGCACCCGGGCCAGCGTGAGAGCTCGCGTCATCACCTGGCCGAACATGATGAGCAGCAGGATCATGGCTGAGGTGAGCAGGGCGGTGCGGAACGCAGACGTCAACCGCCGCATGCCGAGGTTCCGGTAGATGAGGAAGCCGAGCAGCGCGACGTAGGCGACCGCGATGCCAGCTACTTCGGTGGCTGTAGCCCAGCCGGTGTAGATGAGCGCGATGATGCCCAGTGGGAGCGCGAGCACCCAGATGGCGGCGACGAACGCGCCTCCCTTGGCCGACCAGGTCGTCGCCTCGCCCATCGGCGCAGGGCGCGAGGTGATGGCGAGGACGATGGCGAACAGCAGCGCGAGCAGGATGCCCGGGAGCAGCCCCGCGATGAACAGCTTGCCGACCGACTGCTCCGTGAGCACTCCGTAGATGATCATCGCGATGCTCGGGGGGATCAGGATGCCGAGCGTGCCGCCGGCGGCCAGCAGGCTGCCGCGGTCACCCGGGCTGTACCCGTCCTTCTGTAGGGCGGGAAGCGCGACGAGCCCCATGGTCGCCGCCGTCGCAACGCTGGACCCGCTGATGGCCGCGAAGACGGCGCAGGCGGCGATGACGGCGAGGCCCATCGCGTGCGGCGTCCGGCCGACGAGGACGCGAGCGAAGTTCAGCAACCGATCGCTAGCGCCGATCTCGTGCATCAACGTGCCGGTGAGCACGAACAACGGGACGGCGACGAGGGTGAAGCTGTTCAGTCCCTGGTAGGAGAACAGCGCCACGTCCACGAGGGAGTCGGTGCCGCGGATGGCCACGATGCCGGCCGTACCGGCGATGCCCATGGCGAGGAACACCGGCATGCCGAGCAGGGTCAGGACGAGGAAGCACCCGCCGATGATCAGGAAGTCCATGGTGCTCCTCCTCGAGCGCTAGGGGTTCGTTGGGGGCTCATACGCCGGGCAGGGCTTCGGGCAGCCCCTCGTCGCTGGGCTCGCCGGTCGTTCCGGCGGAGCCGGTGAGGAAGGCATCGATGTTCTGCGCGATCAGCGCGAGCACCATCAACACGGCACTGACCGGCAGCAGCATCTGCGGGATCACGAGCGGGGTGTGGAGCAGGGTCGGGGCGCGCAGGTCGCGGTCGAGCGACGTCAGCGCAAGATCAGCGCTCTGCCAGGCGAACACGAGCAGGAAGGCTGCCGCCAGGAGGGACAGCGCCAGGGTGAGGTGACGCTGCACTCCCGCGGACCAGCGCTCGACCAGAAGGGTCACGCGGAAGTGCTCGCCCTTGCGCAGGGCGTACGGGGCTGCGAGCAGTGCCTCGCCGAGCAAGAGGTAGGTGCTCACCTCGCTGCCCCAGCGCAGCGGTGTCGCGACCCCTCGCAGCAGCGCGTCGAGGGTGACCGTGAGGGCCTGGGCAGCGAGCATGAGGCCGGCGACCACAGCCGCAACCATGACCACCTTGTCGAGCACGGTGACGGTGGTGCGCAGAGCGCGCGTGTCAGCCACGAGGGACCTTTCGTCGATGGGGTGGGTGACCGGCAGGCGGACGGCGCCGCCTGCCGGTCGAACGGGCTACGAGGAGCCGACGAGCTCGTCGAGCGCGGCGACGGCGTCCTGGTCGAGGCTCTTGCGGTCCGCCTCGGCGAGCGGCTCGACGAGCGACTCCCAGGCCGAGTACTCCTGGTCCTCGGGTGTGAGCACGAAGACCTCGAGGCCTGCCTTGCCGTAGGAGTCGATGAGCGCCTGCCGGCCCTCGGTCAGCGCCTTGCGCGCGACCTGCTCGGCCTCCTGCGCCGCCTCGGTGATGATCTCCTGGTCGGCTTCGTCGAGCCCGTCCCACCAGTCCGCGTTGGCGATCCAGCCCATCATCGTGGTGCCGAAGAAGTTCGCCGGCACGAGGCCCTTGGTCGTGACCTCCTGCAGCTGCTGCGACTGCACCCCCTGCAGGCCTGCGTGCGCGGCATCTACGGTCCCGCGCTGCAGGGCGGTGTAGACCTCCGCGAAGGCGATGCTCGCCGGCGCGCCGGCGGCAGCCTCGACGATCTTCGCCCCGCCTTCGCTGAAGACGCGCACGTCCTCGCCCTTGAGGTCGTCGGGCACCCTGATGTCCTTCTTCCCGACGATGACGCCGGCGCCCAGATCACTGAAGGCCAGCACGCGCGCGCCCTTCTCCTCGAACTTGTCCCGCAGCACGCCGCCGAGGCCGGCGGCGTCCGACAGGCCCTCCGCGAGCTGCTCCGGCGTCACTGCGAGGGCGGGACTGTCGAAGATCTTGACGGCCGGTACGACGCCGGACCAGCCGTTGACCGTGCTCCACCCCATCTGGACGGTGCCGGCGGGGATGGCCACCGGCATGTCCACGTCCTCGGCGATGGCACCGCCGGACAGGTGCTCCAGGGTGATGCGTCCGTCGCTGGCCTCGTCCAGGGCCTTCGCGAAGGCCGGCACGAAGCTCGCGATGTTCTCGTGGTCGGGGCTGCCCCAGGTCGCGAGCTCGATGTTCAGCGGCTGTCCGGCCTCGGCCGTGTCGCCTCCGGAGCCGCCGCAGGCGGCGAGGCCCAGGCTTGCAGCGACGACGACCGGCACGAGCGCGGTGCGAGAGGAGAGCCTCATGGAGATCCCTTCGTAGTGTCCGCTATGCGGACAGCAGTCCCTGCTTCTGAGACAGAACCATCGGGGGATTTCAGCGGCCTGTCAAGAGCGGATGTGGGCTGCGTCACCGGCCGAGGGGCTCAGCGCGGCTTTGCGGGCCGCGGTGGACACACGGCAGCCGGCGCGGTCTCGACGACGGCATCCCGGCCGCCGAAGGCCCCGCAGGTGCCAGGATCGGGACATGACCGCCGAGAAGCTGCGCGTGTTCCTGCTCGACGACCACGAGCTCGTGCGCCGCGGGGTCCGTGAGCTGCTCGAGGGCGAGGGCGACATCGAGGTCGTCGGCGAGGCCTCCACGGCGGCCGAGGCGCTGGCACGCGTGCCCGCGGTCCGCCCGCAGGTGGCGGTGCTGGACGTGCGCCTGCCGGACGGCGACGGCGTCACCGTGTGCCGCGACCTGCGCTCGCTGATGCCGGACCTGGCCTGCCTGATGCTCACGTCGTTCTCCGACGACGAGGCGCTGCTCGGCGCCGTGATGGCCGGCGCGGCCGGCTACGTGCTCAAGGACATCCGTGGCGGCGACCTGGTCGGGGCGGTGCGCACCGTCGCGGCCGGAGGGTCACTGCTGGACGCCCGCTCCACGGCGCACGTGCTGGCCCGGCTGCGCGACAAGCCCAAGGACCCGCTCGACGTCCTCACCGACCAGGAGCGCAAGATCCTGGACCTCATCGGCGAGGGCCTGACCAACCGGCAGATCGGCGAGCGGATGTACCTCGCGGAGAAGACGGTGAAGAACCACGTGAGCTCGCTGCTGAGCAAGCTGGGCCTGCAGCGCCGCACGCAGGCGGCCGTCCTCATCACGGAGCAGCGTCAGCGTCCTCACGCTGGGTAATGGACAGAGCACGGTGCGTGCGGGCCGTGCTAGGTTCGCCGCCACCTCGAGCCCTGGGCTGTGCACGCCGCTGCCTTCGGTCCGTCCGGTTCTGAGACGGGATCCACCTATGAGCGCCATCACCCTGCACGCTCTGCTGCGCCCGCGCCCGCGCGCCCGGCTGCTCCTGCAAGCAGTGCTGTTCGCCGTCGCGGTGGTCCTGGCCTGCGGCCTCATGCCTGCGGGGACCGCCGTGGCTGCACCGGTGACCGTGGCGCAGTGCAACGGGATCTCCAACGTCGGCGGCCAGGGCATCGACTGCTCGGTCACCGTCGTCAACACCTACGACGTGGCGACCGGCCTCGGCAGCTCCACGGTCACCGTGCAGGCGTGCACGGGAGCGGCGAACGCCGCCAACACCTGCACCGGGCCCACGACCACCTCCTACGCCGACGTCACGACGACGGTGGAGCAGTGCAACGGGTCCGCCAACGGGGGCGGCGGGACCGGCACCTGCGCGGTGTCCGTCACGAACAACATCACCGGAGGCGCCACCCTCGCGGCGGCGACCGTGAACCAGTGCGTCGGCTCCGGCGGCGCGGGCACGGCCACCTCCTGTAGCCCGCTGCAGAGCACCAGCGGCGCAACCGTGACGCAGTGCAACGGCTCCGTCGACGGCGGGGGCGGCGCGCTCACCTGCACCGTCCCCTCGGCCTCGACCCAGACGGCGTCGCTGCCGGTCCGCGTAGCCCAGTGCAACGGCAGCGGCCGAGGTGGCGGTGCCTTCCTCACCTGCCGCACGTCGATCACCACCAACCTGATCGCCGCGCCGGTGCAGCCCACACCGTCGGCGTCCGCCTCGGCCTCCCCCGCCGCGAGCGCCTCACCGACGGCGAGCGCGTCTCCGAGCGCCAGCACGTCGCCGACTGCTGCGGCCTCGGCCAGCAGCAGCCCGTCGGCGGCTCCCAGCCCGTCCACCTCCCCGTCGGCGGCAGCACCCAGCGCGGCTCCGGTCGCGCCCGTCGGCCCCGGCACCGGCGTGCTGCCCGACACCCTGACGCCGGACGCAGGGACGCCGATCGCGGAGACCCCGCTCAAGCCGACGAGGCCCTCGACCGGCACCGACCTGCCCACCACGGGTACGGACGTGGAGATGCTCACGCTGCTCGGGATGCTCACCACGGCTGGTGGCGTGGTCCTGATGCTGGTCGCCCGCCGCCCACGCGGCCGGCACGTCCTGCGCTAACCGCTGCGCCCCCCGGGCCAGCCCTCCTCGTCGAGCCGCCGCAGCACGTCGGCGACCCGCTCCGCGGCGTCGCCCGTCACCGGCAGGTGCGGCAGCACCGCGCGCACCTCCTCGGGCTCGAGGCCCTGCTGGAGCAGCGCCTCCAGCAGGATGCCCGCCTGCTCGGGCGGGACGGGCACCGGCAGCGCCGCCTCCCGCAGCGCCACGTCGGCCAGGAACAGGGCGCCGTCGGCCACGGCCGCCGGCTCCTCGAGGGACGGCTCCACGGCCGCCCGCGTCTCCGCCTCCGCAGCCCGCACCAGGCTCAGCGGCAGTCCCTCCGCCTCGGCCTGCACGAGCGGGACGTGACCCATCGCGGCGAGCAGCAGGTGCTCGGCCTCCGTCCGCAGCGGCGCCTCCCACTCGGCGGCCCGGACGACGGCGACCAGGTCGTCCCCGTCCTCCCCCAGCTCGTCGAGCAGCTCCTCCCACGCCGACGGGTCGGTCTCCTGCAACCGCTGCGCCGCGCGTACGCAGGTGTCGGTGACGAAGGGCGTCAGGACGTCGACCTCGAAGCGCTCGGCGTGCAGCCGGCCGTCCGCCGTCAGCGCGTCGAGTGCGTCCGCGAAGCTGCCGGCACGTGCGTCGCCGAGCTCCAGCCGGGCGTCCTCCTCGACGCCGAGCTGCTGCCCGCCGGCAGCCCGCACGCCCAGCGTCACCCCGCTCGGCACCACCCGGCCGTGCCGCCGGGCGTGGTGCGGCAGGTCGGACAGGCCGACGGACCACGCGCAGGCCTCGGCCACGAGCGCCCCGAGCCGCTCACGCAGCACCTCCCGCGCCAGCAGTCCCACCGCGTCGGCCTCGAACACGCGACCAGTCTGCCCGCGTAGCGTCGGCGCGGTGAGGGCGACGCTGGCGGAGGCGCTGCGCGCGGGTCCGGTCGTGCTCGACGGCGGGCTGGCCACTCAGCTCGAGAGCGCAGGTGCGGACGTGAGCAGCGCGCTGTGGTCCGCCCGACTGCTGCACGACGACCCGGCCGCGGTCGTCGCCGCGCACCAGGCGTTCTTCGCTGCCGGCGCACGCATCGCGACCACCGCCAGCTACCAGGCCAGCGACGAGGGGTACCAGGCCGCAGGCCTCGGGCCGGCCACTCCCCTGCTGCGGCGCTCGGTGGAGCTCGCGGTGCAGGCCCGCGCGCAGGCGGGGCTCGAGGACCACGCGTGGGTCGCGGCGTCGGTGGGGCCGTACGGCGCGGTGCTCGCGGACGGCTCGGAGTACACCGGCCGGTACGCGGACGGCATGGGCGTGGCCAGGCTGCGGGCGTTCCACCGGCCGCGACTGGAGGTGCTGGCGGAGGCGGGTGCGGACGTGCTGGCCTGCGAGACGGTCCCGGCCGCCGCGGAGGCCGAGGCGCTGCTGACCGAGCTGGACCGGCTGGGCGTGCCGTCCTGGCTCAGCCTGACCACGGTGGTCGGCGACGACGGTGCCGTGCGCACCCGTCGTGGCGAGCCGGCCGAGCAGGTCTTCGCGATGGCTGCGCAGGTCCCGTCGCTGGTCGCGGTAGGCGTCAACTGCACGGCGCCCTCAGGCGTGCTGTCCGCGGTGCGGGCCGCAGCGACCACCGGCCTGCCGGTGGTCGTCTACCCGAACAGCGGGGAGCTCTGGGACGCCGGCGCCCGCCGCTGGACCGGGACGGCGGCGCTGGACAGCGCGGACATCGCCTCGTGGGTGGCCGCAGGAGCGCGGCTCATCGGCGGCTGCTGCCGGGTCGGCCCGAGCGAGGTCCGCGCCGTGGCAGGCACCCTCAGTCGCCGCTGACGTAGCCGACCCCGCGCACGACCAGCAGCAGACCGACGAGCAGCAGCGGGACCGCCCAGGGCATCCGGCGGCGCGGCAGCACGCGCGAGGCCACGAAGGCCAGCACGAGCAGCACGACCGCGAGCTTCAGCACCTCCGCAGGCTAGGGGTCGCCCCGGATCGCCGGAGATGACCGGTACGCCCGGTGCTTCCGGGCCAGATGCGGACTAGTCCTGACCTCGTGGAGCCCGAGCCGGTCGGGCCATGCGCCGGGGACGTCCTCCTGTCGATCTCCAGGTCATGATCGAGGTGGAGCAGGGCGACCGGTGGGTCGCGCGCCCGGTGCTGGCGCGCCTGCTGCGCCTCGCCGTCTTCGCGGCGCCGCTGCTCGTGTCGACCCTCGTCGTGCTGGCGCTGCGCCCGCTGTTCCCGCCCGGGAAGCTCTCCGCCCTGGTGCTCGGGCTCGTCGCGGTGGCCGTCGCGATGACCCTCGAGCGGTCGCTGCGGCGGGTCCTGCCCCTGGCCACGCTGCTCCGGCTGACCATGCTCTTCCCGGACCAGGCCCCCTCGCGGTACAAGGTCGCCCGCTCGGCTGGGGACCCGGACGAGATCGGCCGGCGGCTGGCACGGGACCCCGACGCGGTGTCGACCGCCGAGCAGGTGCTCGCGCTCATCACCTCCCTCGGCCACCACGACCGCCGCACCCGCGGCCACAGCGAACGGGTCCGCGTCTTCTGCGACCTGCTCGCCGCGGAGCTCAAGCTCGACCAGGGCGCGCGGGACCGCCTCCGCTGGGCCTCGCTGCTGCACGACATCGGCAAGCTCGACGTCGCGCCGGCCGTGCTCAACAAGCCGAGCAAGCTCGACGGCCGGGAGTTCGCGCTCATCAAGGCGCACCCGCAGCGGGGTGCCGAGCTGACCGCGGCGCTCCTGCCGTGGCTCGGCGAGTGGGGCCGCGGGATCCTCGAGCACCACGAGCGCTACGACGGCAAGGGGTACCCCTCCGGCCTGACCGGCGCCGACCTGTCCCGCGCCGGCCGGATCGTCTGCCTGGTCGACGCCTTCGAGACGATGACCGCCGCGCGGGCGTACAAGAAGCCGATGGCCACCAAGGCCGCCCGCGAGGAGCTGGCCCGGTGCGCCGGGTCGCACTTCGACCCCGTCTACGTGCGCGCCTTCCTCACCATCTCGCTCCCCCGCCTGCTGTGGGCCATGGGACCGCTGTCCTTCCTCGTGCAGCTGCCCTTCCTCAACACCCTGGCGCAGGCGGGATCCCGCAGCGTCGCCGTCTCGGGACAGGCCGCCACGGCGCTGGCCGGCGCAGGGGCGGTGGCCACGGTGGGGCTCACCGGTGCGCTGGTCCCCTCCGCCGCCGCCGCCGCCGTC
>JAOPWK010000262.1 GCA_025965735.1 Frankiales bacterium | reverse complement strand
CCCTGCGCTGGGCGCAGGAGGCCGAGGCGGCGCGCGAGCGGGCGGTGCGCCGGCAGGAGGTCGTCGACCAGGCGCGGCACGACATCCGCACGCCGCTCGGCGCCGGCAAGGGGTACGCCCAGCTGCTGGCGACGCGGCGGGAGCGCATGACGCCGGAGCAGGTGAGCACCGCGCTCGAGGGGCTGCGCAGCTCCTTCGAGCGGATCGAGGCCTTCACCGGGCGGCTGCTGGTCGACGACCGGCTGGACGCGACCGACCCGACGCCGCGCTGGGCGCTGGTCGACGTGGTGGCGCTGCTGGAGCGGGTCCGCCAGGACGCCGTCGCCACGACCGGTCGCGAGGACGCGGTGCTCGTCCACCGGCTGGAGGACGCGCCGGACGCGCTGGCCGGAGACCCGGAGCACGTGCGGGAGGTGGTCGACAACCTGGTCGGCAACGCGCTGAAGTACGGCGGCACCGCCGGGCCCGTCCACGTCACGGTGCGCGCCGAGGGCGACCAGGTGCGACTGGACGTGCGGGACTCCGGGCCGGGCATCCCGGAGGGCGAGCAGGCCGCGCTGTTCGAGCGCTGGTCGCGCACCGACGCCGCCAGGGCCGGGCTGCTGCCCGGGCTCGGCCTCGGGCTGTCGATCGTCAAGCGCCTGGTGCTGGCGCACGGCGGGCTGCTCGGCGTGAGCTCCCGGCCCGGGGAGGGGGCGACCTTCTGGGTCACCTTCCCGCGTGCCGTCCCCGATCCTGGCTGAGGCGCGGCATCCCGTTCAGGCCGGCAGGCCGTACCGCCCGCCCGGCAGCGGGTCCACCAGCCCGTCGGCCACCAGCCCGTCCAGCGCGCGAGCGCGCTGCACCGGCTCGTCCCACACCTGGGCCAGCAGCTCTCCGGGCACCGGCTCGGGTGCGTCACGCAGCACCGCGAGCAGCCGTCCGCGCACCTGCCGGTCGGTCCCGGCATAGCCCTGCGCACGCCGTACCGGGGCGTCCAGCGCGGGTCGCCCGGCCAGCACCCACGCGCAGGTGGCCAGCAGGGGGCAGGACGGGCAGCGGGGCGCCCGCGCGGTGCAGATCAGCGCGCCGAGCTCCATGAAGGCGACCGACGCGGTGGCCGCCTCCTCCGGGTCGTCCGGCAGCAGCTGCTCCACCACGACGAGGTCGCGCTTGGTCACCGGGGCGTCGGCCCGCCCCTCGACCGCCCGCGCCACGACCCGGCGGACGTTGGTGTCGACCACCGGCACCCGCTGCCGGTGCGCGAACGCCGCGACCGCGCGTGCCGTGTAGTCGCCCACTCCGGGCAGCGCCAGCAGCTCCTCGACCGTGGACGGGAGCTGCCCCTGGTGCCGCTCCACCAGCGCGACGGCGGCGGCGTGCAGGCGCAGCGCCCGGCGCGGGTAGCCCAGGCGACCCCACATCCGCACCGCCTCGCCCGGCGCGTCCGCGGCCAGGGCGGCGGGCGTCGGCCAGCGCGCCAGCCAGGCGGCATACGGCTCCAGCACCCGAACGACCGGCGTCTGCTGGAGCATCACCTCGCTGACCAGCACCGCCCACGGGTCGACGCCCGGCCGGCGCCACGGGAGGTCGCGCTGCGCCTGGACGTACCAGGCGGACACGACCTCGGCGAGCGGCACATCCGTCACGCTAGGCGGCTAGCATCCGCGGGCGATGGCTCTGCACTGGCGACCGGTCGGCCCGGAGCCCGCCTCCACGTACTGGCAGCGGCGCGCCGTCGTGGCCACCGCCGCCGTCCTGCTGCTCGCGGTGCTGTTCTCGCTGCTGAACGGCGAGGACGAGGCCCCGGACCGGCTGGCGGAGGCGCCGGCCAGCAGCGCGCCGGTGACGCCGAGCGCCCTGCCGACCGGCAGCGCGTCCCCGAGCGCGAGCCCGGCAGCCGTGGCGGTCTGCGGGCCGGAGGCGCTCGTGGTCGAGGGCCTGGTGGACGAGGACAGCTACGCCGCCGGGGGCAGGCCGAAGCTCTCGCTGCGCGTCACGAACAAGGGCACGACGCCCTGCACCAGCGACCTGGGGCAGGCGGCGATCGAGCTGCTGGTCTTCTCCGGCAGCGACCGCATCTGGTCCAGCGACGACTGCGCGCCCGGCGGCGCCAAGGACGTCACGACGCTCCAGCCGGGGGAGGCGGCCACCCGCCGGGCGACCTGGGACGGCAAGCGCTCGCTGCCCGGGTGCGAGGGCAGCAAGGCGCAGGCCCAGCCGGGTACCTACCGCGTCACCGCCCGCGTGGGTCAGCAGCGGGTCGAGGGCGACGCCTTCCGCCTCACCGGCTGACCCGCCGGTCGCCCCGCCACGCCTCAAGCACCTCAGGGGTTGCGCCGACACTCCAGCAGCCGGATCCCCCCGCCGGCAGGTCGGAGTGCGCTGTGCTTGACGTCCCGGGGCCCGAGGGCGCCGCCCGAGACGGCGCGCCCCGCACGGCTCGGGTCCTCCCGCCCGAGGCGGTCGCGTCGCTGCGGGACGCCTTCCGCGGCGAGGTCGAGGACCGGCTGCCCCGCCTGCTCGCCCTCCTGGACGGGCAGCCGGGGGAGGGCGCCCTGCGCGACGCGCACGCCCTCGGCAGCAGCGCCGTCGTCGTCGGCGAGGCCGAGGCCTCCCGCACCGCCCGCGCCCTCGAGGCCGAGCTCGCCCGGGACCGCCCGGACCAGGAGCGCTGCGCCGAGCTGGTGCGCGAGCTGGCCGACCGGCTGTCCGCCTGGGCCTTCAACGTGTCCGGCAGCCCTGCGTGATCCCGGAGCAGAGCGCGCCCGTCACCGTCGTCGTCGTCGACGACTCGGCCGTCCAGCGCCGCTTCCTGCGCGCTGCCGTCGAAGCCGAGAAGGACTTCGCGGTGGTCGGCGAGGCGCGGAACGGCAAGGAGGCTGTCGCGCTCGTCGAGCGGCTCCGGCCCGCGGCGGTCCTCATGGACCTCGACCTGCCGGTCATGAGCGGCATCGAGGCCATCGAGCGGATCATGAGCAGCAACGCCACGCCGATCCTCGTCTACAGCGCCTTCGTCGCCGGCGCCAACAGCGAGAACGCCCTCGAGGCGCTCGCCGCCGGTGCGGTCGACGTGCTGGCCAAGCCCGGCCCCGACGACACCGGCACCCTGGACGAGTACGCCGCCGTGCTGCGCCGCAAGCTGCGGGTGGCGGCCCGCGTCCGCGTCATCACCCATCCGCGAGGCAGGCTGCGCTCGCAGGGCATGGGCGGCGCGACGCCCTCCCTCGGCGGCGGCGTACGACGGCCGCTCACCACCGCACCGCACCCGGGCGAGGCGAACGCCGGACGCGGCAAGGTCCGCCTCGTCGCGATCGGCGCCTCGACCGGCGGGCCGCAGGCGCTCCTCACGTTGCTCAGCCAGCTCCCCGCCGACCTGGACCAGGCCGTCCTCGTCGTCCAGCACATGGCCGAGGGCTTCATCCCCGGCCTCGCCTCCTGGCTGGACGGGCTCGTCCCGATGCCCGTCGTCGTCGGCGAGAGCGGCCGGCGCCTCGCGCCCGGCACCATCACGATCGCGCCCAGCGGCGGCAACCTGCTCGTGCAGGACGACCGGCTGCGGGTGATGTGCACGCCGCCGGAGCCGGGCCAGTTCCACGTGCCCGGCATCGACGCGACGTTCGAGAGCATCGCCCGATCCCTCGGTCCGGACGCGCTCGGCATCCTGCTCACCGGCATGGGCCGCGACGGCGCAGCCGGCCTGCTGGCCATGCGCGAGCGCGGCGCCCTGACCATCGGCCAGGACGAGGCGACCTGCGCGGTCTACGGCATGCCGGCGGCTGCCTACGCCCTCGGCGCGGTCGACCGGCAGCTCCCGCTGCCCGACATCAGCGGGGCGCTGCTCACCGCCCTCGGCCGGGCGCTCGCATGAGCGAGGGCAAGGTCGTGCTGGACGACGCCGAGTACGCCCGCCTGCGCCTGCTGCTGTCCCGCGCCGCAGGCCTGGTGTTCGACGACTCGCGCCGAGACTCGATGGGCTACTCCCTCGGCGAGCGGCTGCGGGCGACCGGCATCGCCAGCGTCGGCGAGTACCTCGAGGAGGTGTGCGCGCCCGGCTCGGCCGAGCGGCAGCGCCTCATCGACGAGGTCACCATCCAGGAGACCCACTTCTTCCGGAACCCGCCGCAGATGCGCGCCCTGCGCGCGCACGTGCTGCCCGAGCTGGTCCGGCACGCCAGCGCGCACGGCCGCCGGCTGCGCATCTGGAGCGCCGGCTGCTCCACCGGCGAGGAGCCGTACACGATCGCCATGATGATCCGCGAGCTGCTCCCGAGCACCGCCGGCTGGGACATCAAGGTCATCGCCACCGACATCAGCGAGAACGCCCTGGACGCCGCACGGCACGCCACCTACGGCGCCCGCGCCGTCCAGCTCGCCTCCGCCGCCGAGGTGGCCCGCTTCTTCGTGCCCCTCGACGGCGGCCGGTACGAGGTGCGGCCCGAGGTGCGCGAGCTCGTCGAGCTGCGCCACCACAACCTGGTCCAGGACGCGCCGCCGGCGGACGCGCTGGACCTCGTGCTGTGCCGCAACGTCACCATCTACTTCAGCCGCGAGACCACCCGCGCGCTCATGGGCCGCCTGCACACGGCGCTGCGGGACGGCGGCTACCTGTTCCTCGGCCACTCCGAGACGCTGTG
The DNA here is from genome assembly GCA_025965735.1 of Frankiales bacterium. Lineage (GTDB taxonomy): Bacteria > Actinomycetota > Actinomycetes > Mycobacteriales > SCTD01 > SCTD01. The sequence goes on along the minus strand of JAOPWK010000262.1, from coordinate 8,121 downwards.
GCAGGTGAGCGAGGACTTCCGGCTGGTCTCGCTGGGCACCGGCGACACCGCCGCGTACGTCTACCGCCGCCTCGACGAGCCGGCCTCCGAGCGCCGCGCCGTGCTGCCGGACCGCCGCACCCTGGCAGAGCCCGTCCCGCCGCCGGAGCGCCGGCTGTCCGCGCGCCGCGCCTGGAAGGCCGTCAGCCCGCACGTGCCGAAGCAGGCCGAGCGCACGGACGTCCCCAGCCTGAAGGCGGTCCGCGACGCGCTGGCCGAGGGGCGGTACGCCGATGCCGCCCGGCTGGCCCGGCTCGCCGGCGACGCCGACCCGCTGAAGCCCGAGGTGCACTACCTGCTGGGCCTCGCGCTGGTGGACCAGGGGCTGGACCTCGAGGCGCTGCCGCCGCTGCGCCGCGCCGTCTACCTCGACCCGGAGGCGGGCCTGGCGCACTTCCTGCTGGCCGGCGCGCTGGCCCGCAGCGGCGACCGCCCGGCCGCCGCGCGGGAGTACCGCGCCGCCGCGCAGACCCTCAGCCGCACGACCGACGCCGCAGCCCCCGAACTGGGTGGCCGCAGCGCACGGGAGCTGGCCGCGCTGTGCGCCCAGCTCGAGCGACAGCTGTCCGCAGGGAGCGAGCGATGACCGGCCTGGTGACCTTCCGCCTCGGCGAGCGCGAGTACGCGACGCCGCTGTCCGACGTCCGCGAGGTGGTCCGCCTCGAGGGGCTGGCCGCCCTGCCCGGCATGGCTCCGCCGCTGGCCGGCGTGCTCGACCTGCGCGGTACCGCGCTGCCCGTGCTGGACCTGCGCACCGGCGTGGTCCCGGGCGCCCGCGGCGACGTGCTGGTGCTCGAGCGCGACCACGCGGACGGGTCCGAGGGGCTCGTCGACGGCAGCACGATCGGCGTGGCGGTCGACCAGGTGCGCGCCGTGGTGCAGGCAGGGGAGCTGGCGCCCGCCGGGGCCGCGCCCGACCAGGGCGTGCTCCCGTCGTACGTCGTCGAGGTCCTGCGCGGCGACGCCGGGGTGGTCTTCCTCGTCGACCTGGTCACGATGGTCGACAGCGCGCGCGTGCCTGCTTAGACGTACCGCTCGAGGATGGAGCTCTCGGCCAGCCGCGAGAGCCCCTCGCGGACCGAGCGCGCGCGCGTCTCGCCGACGCCCTCCACCACCTGCAGGTCGTCGATGCCGGCGGCCAGCAGCTTCTGCAGCCCGCCGAAGTGCTCGACCAGCCGGTCCACGACCATGCCGGGCAGTCGCGGGACCTTGGCCAGCAGGCGGTAGCCGCGCGGGCTGACGGCGGTCTCCAGCGCGTCGGCGGTCGCCGGGAAGCCGACCGCCTTGGCCACCGCGGACAGGTCGAGCAGGTCGGCGGCGGACAGCGCGTCGAGGTCGGCGAGCGCGTCCTCCAGCCGGCGGGCGCGCTTGCCGGTGCCGGTGACGAGGTAGTCGCGCACGACCAGCTCGCGCTCGCCCTCGACGCCGGCCATCAGCTCCTCGAGCTGCAGCGACAGCAGGCGGCCGTCGGTCCCGAGCTCGACGACGTAGCCCTCGATCTCGGTCGCGATGCGGCGGACCATCTCCAGTCGCTGGCTGACGGCCATCGCGTCCCGGACGGTGACCAGGTCCTCGATCTCGAGCGCGGACAGCGTGCCGGCGACCTCGTCGAGGCGCAGCTTGTATCGCTCGAGCGTGGCCAGCGCCTGGTTGGCGCGGGACAGGATCGAGGCGCTGTCGTCGAGGACATAGCGGATGCCCTGCACGTACAGCGCGATGATCCGCATCGACTGGCTCACCGAGACGACGGGGAAGCCGGTCTGCTTGGCGACCCGCTCCGCGGTGCGGTGCCGGGTGCCGGTCTCGTCGGTGACGATCGACGGGTCGGGGACCAGCTGCACGCTGGCGCGCACGATCTTGCTGAGGTCGTCGGTCAGCACGACGGCGCCGTCCATCTTGGACAGCTCGCGCAGCCGCTGCGCCGAGAAGTCCACGTCCAGCTCGAAGCCGCCGGTGGACAGGCTCTCGACGACCTTGTCGTGGCCGAGCACGATCTGCGCGCCGGTGTTGCCGCGCAGGATCCGCTCGAGGCCGTCGCGCAGGGCGGTGCCGGGTGCCACCGCGGCCAGCGTGGACCGGAGCAGGTCAGCGACGTCCTCCTGGCCGCTCGCCACGCTGCTCCTCCTCGCCTCCGGTGCTGAGGCGGAGTCTAGGGAGCGCAGGCCCTCCCTCGCGACAGCGGCGTGTCCGTCAGCGCGCGCCGGCGCGCAGCGGGACGACGGTGGCGTACGACCTGAGCGCCTCCAGCGCACGGACCAGGTGCTCGAGCTCGACCACCTTCGCGTCCTCCGGCAGGCTCGGCAGGCGCTTGCGCGAACCCGGCGGCACGAGGATCCGGCGGTAGCCGAGCCGCGCCGCCTCGTTCACCCGCTGGGCCAGGTGGCCGACCGGGCGGATGTCGCCGGACAGCGCCACCTCGCCGATGACGGCCACGTCGGCGGGCATGGCCACGCCGACGGCAGCGGAGGCGACGGCCAGGCAGACGGCGAGGTCGGTCGCCGGGTCGGACAGCTTCGCGCCGCCGACGGTCGCCACGAAGACGTCCCGGTCGAGCACGATCCCGGCGGCGCGCTCGGTGACAGCGAGCAGCATCGCCACCCGGGAGGTGTCCAGGCCGTTGACGCCGCGGCGCGGGTTGGGCGAGGAGGTGGCGGCGACCAGCGCCTGCACCTCGGCCGGAACGGCGCGGCGCCCGTCGACGGCGACCGCGACCGCGGTGCCGGGCACCGGCTCGTCGCGGTGGCTGCGGAACAGGTCGGACGGGTCGGCCACCTCGCGCAGGCCGTCGTCGCACTGCTCGAAGCAGACGACCTCGTCAGCGGGGCCGTACCGGTTCTTCACCGCGCGCAGCAGCCGCAGCGAGGTGTGCTTGTCGCCCTCGAAGGTCAGCACGGTGTCGACCATGTGCTCCATCGCGCGGGGGCCGGCGACGGCGTTCTCGCGGGTGGACTGGCCGATCATCAGGACGGGCATCCGGCGGGCCTTGGCCACCCGGACCAGCACCTGCGTGACCTCTTGGACCTGGGCCATGCCGCCGGCCCGGCCGTCGACGGCGGTGGAGGCGATCGCCTGGACGCTGTCGACGATGAGCAGCGCCGGGTCGTGCGCCTCGACGTGGCCCAGCAGGCAGGACAGGTCAGTCTCCTCGGCGAGGAGCACGCCCGGGGCGGTCGCGCCGATGCGCCGGGCCCGCACGCTGATCTGCTCGACGCTCTCCTCGCCGGAGACGTAGAGGACGGCTCCGGCCTGCCGCTGCGCCATCGTGTGGGCGACCGTGTTGAGCAGCGTCGACTTGCCGGCGCCGGGCTCGCCGGCCAGCAGCACGACCTGCCCCGCCACCAGCCCGCCGCCGAGCACGCGGTCGAACTCCGCCAGCCCGGTCAGCTCGCGCGGGGCGCTCAGCGCCACGACCTCCGACACCGGGCGGGCCGGCTGGTCGGGGACCGAGCCGGTGCGGCCGCTCTTGAGCCCGGGCAGCGCGCGGACGGCTGACGCCTCCGCGATCGAGCCCCAGGCCTGGCACTGCGGGCACTGGCCGACCCATTTGGCCACGCTGACGCCGCACTCCGCGCAGCGGTGCACGGGGCGTTCCTTGCGCGGAGTGGCAGCGGCCATGCGGCGGACGCTAGCCGCGGGGTCCGACAGCGTCGGGCTGCCCCGCCGGAGCCGTCGCGAGCGTCACCGGATGGCGGCCTCGTGCGGCGTGTCGATGGCCAGATGCGGAAGATCAGCGGTGGAGGCGGTGGAGGCGGTGGAGGCGGTGGAGGCGGTGGAGGCGGTGGAGGCGGTGGGGGCGGTGGGGCGGTGGGGCGTTGGGGCGGGCGGGTCAGCCGCCGGTGCCCTCGGAGCCGACCTCCTGGCCGGCCTCGCCCTCGCCGATGAGCGTGCCGGTGCTGTCCTGGCCCTCCTCGCCGCCCTCGCCCGCGGGCTCGCCGGCGTGGTCCTCGCCGTGGTGGCCGCCGGCCGGCGCCTGCAGGGCCGGCTCCTCGCCGCCCTCGAGCCGCTCGCCGGTGTAGACCGGCCGGTCGGTCTCGCCGGTGGTGATGACGGGGGCCAGCAGGTCGGTGGTGCCGTTGCTCTCGAAGCGGAAGGTCAGGTCGACGTACTCGCCCGGGCGCAGCGGGCGGCTCAGGCCCCGCAGCTCGAGGGTGACGAAGCTCCCGGTCGAGCCGAGCGGCGGCACGACCATGTCGCGCTCCCTGCCGCCGGCCAGCACGACGACCTCCTGCGCGGCCGAGGAGGTGACCTCCACCAGGCGGTCCTCCTCGTCGGCGGCGTTGGTCACGGTCAGCACGACGGTCGCGTCCTCGCCGACCTCGTAGCCCGCGTCGTCCGACGGCGCCTCGACGGCCACGTTGCGCAGCGCCAGCGAGCCGATCGCCGCGTTGGTGGACTCGGCGTTGTTGCGCTCCTGGTAGGTCTGCGCGTCCAGGCTCGCGCCGCACGCGCTGACCGAGACGGCGGTCGCGAGGGCCAGCAGCCCGGTGGCGAGGCGGGTGGTCACGAGGGGTCTCCCTGGGTCTGAGCGAGGAGGGGCAGGTCGGCGGCGATGTCGGACGGCCGCACGCCGCCCGGGTACAGCACCGGCAGCCGGTCCCGGGTGTCGAAGCCGAAGATCACGTTGGCGTGCCCCACACCGTATCCAAGGGGTCGGTCGTGGGTGTGGGGGGCCGTACCGGGCTTGTGGACGTGCTCGTTCGGGCGCCCGGGGAGCGTCTCCACGGCACCGCCCTTCTTCGCCGCCGCGATCCCGGTCGCCACCTGCGCGGCGTCCACCTCGGCCTGTGTCCCGACCAGCCCGACGTACTCCTGGGAGAACTTGTCGAGCCACTCGCGCAGGATCGGGGGGGTGTCCCGCGCGGGGTCGGTCGTCACGAACACGACCTCGACCTCGTCGCGCAGCTCGGCCGGTGTCGACCGCAGCGCCGCGGCGATGTCGGCCATTGCCGTGGGGCACTCGTCCGGGCAGTTCGTGTAGCCGAAGTACAGCAGCGTCGGGCGGCCGCCGGTGCGCTCGGCGAAGTCGTAGCGCTCGCCGGCCGTCGTCCGCAGCACGAAGGACGGCCGCGCGGGCACCGGCTCCGGCTCGACGCCGTGGAACTCCGCTGCGGGCGCAGCCTCGGGCGCGGCGGTCCCGGCGCAGCCCGTGAGCAGCAGCCCGACGGCCAGGCCGAGAGCGGCGGCGGCGCGGCGGGTCATGCCTCCAGTCTCTCAGGTCGGCACGAGGACGGCACCGCGGGCGACGAGCAGCCCGACGGAGACGGCGGCCACGAGGATCGCCGCGCGGAAGGCGTCCCGTGACCCCGGCCGGCGCGCCCGCAGCAGACCCGCGGCGGTGACGGCGGCAGCGAGCACGACGGCGACCACCGGCAGCACCCCCGGTCTGCCCGGCCCGACGGCGAGCAGCACCGCCGCGCCCAGCAGCAGCCCCGCCGCGACCACCGCAGAACGACCCGGCCCGAGCACGTGCGGCAGCCCCCGTACGCCCGTCGCCAGGTCCTCCTCCAGGTCCGGCAGCACGTTGCACAGGTGTGCGCCGACGCCCAGCAGCGCGCCGGCCGCGGTCGCCCACCACGGGGCCAGCGCCGGCTCGTCACGGGCCAGCGTGATGATCGATGGCACCGCGCCGAAGGAGAAGGCGTACGGAAGCCAGGACAGCAGGGTCGCCTTGAGACGGGCGTTGTACGCCCACGCCGCCGCGACGGCGGCCAGGTGCAGCAGGCCGGCCCGCCAGCCCAGCGCCAGCGACGCCGGCACGCAGAGAGCGGCGGCCGTGAGGGCGGCGGCTCGCACCTGGGAGGGCACCAGCTCGCCCCGCGCCACCGGCTTGTCCTCGCGCCCGGTCCGCAGGTCGCGCGCCGCGTCGATCCAGTCGTTGCTCCAGCCCACCGACAGCTGCCCGGTCAGGAAGGCCAGCGCCACCAGCAGCGCCCGACCGCCGAGTCCGGTCGACAGCGCCAGGGCGGTGGAGATGGCCGTCACGGCCACCGTCGGCTCCGGGTGGCTGGCGCGGACGAGTGGGAGCACGAGCACGCCCGCAGTGTGGCCGAGGCCGTAGCAGACTGACGCAGTGCGCCCGCTCAACGACCCCGGTCAGTACGACGACCTGGCCGACCAGTGGTGGGCGCCGCGCGGGCAGTTCGCGATGCTGCACTGGATCGCCGAGGCGCGCGCCCGACTGGTTCCGGAGGCCGTACGCGAGGGCAGCCTGCTGCTCGACCTGGCCTGCGGCGGCGGCCTGCTCGCGCCGCACGTCGCCGGCAAGGGCCACCGGCACGTCGGGCTCGACCTGTCGCCGACCGCGCTGCCGCTGGCCCGCGATCACGGCGTCGTGCCGGTGCGTGGGGACGTGACGCGGCTGCCGTTCGCGAGCGCCGTCGCCGACGTGGTGGTCGCGGGCGAGGTGCTCGAGCACGTCCCCGACCCCCCGGAGCTGGTGCGCGAGGCGTGCCGGGTGCTGCGGCCCGGGGGGACGCTGGTGATCGACACCATCGCGGCCACCTGGTGGGGCCGCTTCTCCTCCGTCACCGTCGGCGAGCGGATCCCCGCCGGCCCGCCGAAGCGGCTGCACGACCCCGCCCTGTTCGTGGACCGGCGGGCGCTGTCCCGCGCCGCGTCCTCGTGCGGGGTGCTGCTCACGATGACCGGCCTGCGACCGAGCGCACTCGACTACGTCCAGTGGCTGGCGGGCAGGAAGCCCTCGGTGCGCATGCTCACCACCCGCAGCACGGCCGGCCTCTTCCAAGCCGTGGGCACCAAGCCCCTGACCCGGATCGGAACCCCCTCATGACCGCTGCCCTCACCGGCGCCTCGCACGCGCTGCCGGCCCCCATGGACCAGCAGCGCCTGTGGGACGGCTACTTCAAGGACCACTACGCCGACGCCCGCCTGGCCCGCAAGGTCTGGGAGCACTCCGCGATCACCACCCGGCGCGGCGTCGTCGACCCCACGCAGGAGGACATCTCCTCCTGGGGCACCGGCGCCCGCATGCAGCGCTTCCTCACCGAGGCCATGCCGCTGGGCAAGGAGGCCGTCGGCGGCGCCCTGGCCGACGCCGGGCTGGACGCCAAGGACGTCGGCCTGTTCACCGTCGTCTCCTGCACCGGCTACGTGACGCCCGGCCTGGACATCCTGCTCGCGCGCGACCTCGGCATGACCGACTCCGTCCAGCGGCTGCACATCGGGCACATGGGCTGCTACGCCGCGCTGCCTGGCCTGGGAGCGACCGCCGACTACGTCACCGCCCGGCAGAAGCCGGCCGTGATGCTGTGCCTGGAGCTGACGTCGCTGCACGTCCAGCCGACGACGGACAGCGCCCGCAGCGGGTCGCCGACGCCCGAGGACCTCCAGCAGATGGTGGCCCACGCGCTGTTCAGCGACGCCGCGGCAGCCGTCGTGCTGGAGCCGACCGCGGCCGGCATGGAGGTCGTCGACGTGGTGGCCCGCACCGACGTCGCCACTGCTGGCCACATGACCTGGGACGTGACCGACCAGGGCTTCAAGATGGGCCTGTCGCCGGCGGTGCCCGACGTGCTGGCCCGGCACGCGCGGCCGGTCGTCGAGGAGCTGCTCGGCCGGCACGGCATGGCCGTCGCGGACGTGGACGGCTGGGCGATCCACCCCGGCGGTCGCAAGATCGTCGAGGTGGTGGGCGAGGTCCTGGAGCTGGCCGAGGAGCAGCTGGCGCCGTCGTACGACGTGCTCCGCGACGTCGGCAACTGCTCCAGCGCGACGGTGCTGCTGGTGCTGGAGAGGCTGGCGCAGACGGTCGACGTGCCGGTCGGCGGGACGGTCGTGGCCATGGCGTTCGGGCCCGGGCTGACGCTGTACGCGGCCCTGCTGCGGCGTCGCTAGCGCGCCGGAGAGGCATCTACAGCGGGTCTTGTCAAGGCCGGTGCATGCCCTCTGACCTGCGACGATGCGGATGAGGCCGCCGTCACAGCGTGTTATCCTTGTCGTGGCGAGAGGGGCTAACTACACATGACGTTCGCAGTCGGCGAGACCGTCGTCTACCCGCACCACGGGGCCGCGCTCATCGAGGCCATCGAGACCCGCACCATCAAGGGCGAGGACAAGATCTAC
>JAOPWK010000250.1 GCA_025965735.1 Frankiales bacterium | reverse complement strand
GCCGAGGACCCGCGCCACCAGGTCCAGCGCGAGCTGCCGCGGCGCCACCGGCAGCAGGGCTCCGGTGGCCGCCTGCTCCTCGCCGCCGCCGGTGTAGCCCGCCACGTCCACCTCGACCCGGACCCACCCGAAGCGCCGCCACAGCAGCGGCTCGCGCAGTCGCACGGCCTGCACCCGGCCCGGCGGGATGGTCTGGCTGCGGGTGTCGAGCAGGCCGTGCCGCAGCCGCAGCCCGTCGGCGCTCTCGGCCACCGTGAAGCCGTACTCCGCCAGGACCCGGCGGACCGCGAACGAGCCGACGCCGAACAGCAGCGGCACCGCGCCGACCAGGACGGTGCCCGCGCTCATGCCCTCCACCAGTGCGGCGACGAGCACGGCCAGCGCCGTCAGCACGAGGACCACCAGCGGCGCGCCCAGCAGGGTCGAGGCGACGAGCGGCCCGGTCGGCACCTGGACCAGCACCCGGTCCGGGACCGCGGGCTCCTCCGGCTGGTCGGCCGTGCGGCCGGCGGACAGGTCGAGCAGGCGGGTCCGCAGCGCGTGCGCGGTGTCCTCCGACAGGAACGCCAGCGGCGCCTCGGCGTCCCCGCCGCCGCCGACGACCTCGAGCCGCAGCTCGGCCAGGCCGAGCAGCCGCGCGTAGAACGGCCGCACCACGTCGACCGCCTGCACCCGGGCCAGCGGCACCCGGCGGCTGCGCTTGGTGAGCACGCCGCTCTCGACCTGCAGCTCGGTGGCCGTCACCCGGTAGCGCATGGCGCGCCAGGCGACCCAGCCGACGAGCACCCCGAGCGGGATGCCGACGCCCAGCACGGCCAGCACCGCCTCCGGGGAGGCCTGGCGCAGCCCCTGCTGACCGATCACGGCGAGCAGCAGCAGGCCGAACCGCCCGCCGCGCAGCAGCGGCGTCAGCGGGTGCAGCCTCAGCCAGGCGTCCTCGTCGCCGGGCAGGTCGGCTGCGGTCACACCCCCGCCTGCCGGGCCTCGCCCAGCGCGGCCAGCCGGTCGCGCAGCCGGGCGGCCTCCGCAGCGAGCAGCCCCGGGATCGACGCGTCGGTGGCTGCCGCGGCCGTGTGCAGGGTGACGGTGGCCAGGCCGTACCGGCGCGCGAGCGGGCCTGCGGTGACGTCGACGTACTGCATGCGGCCGTACGGCACGACGCTGGTGCGCCGGACCAGGACGCCCCGCCGGACGAGCAGGTCGTCCTCGCGCTCCAGGTAGCCCCAGGCGGCGCAGCGGCGCTCCACCGCCACCAGCAGCAGCCCGGTGAGCACGGCGGCGACCGTCAGCGCGGCGACTCCCTCGGCCGGGCCGGCGAACAGCCCCAGCGCCGCCGCGACAGCCAGAGCCGGAGCGGTCACGAGCAGCAGGACCAGCCGGCGCCGCAGGCGCAGCAGCCCAGGGTCCGGCCGGCGCCACTGCGGCTGCTCGGCCATGCCCACGAGCCTAGTGAGGCGGCGCGGGGGCTGCCCGCCGATACTGGACGGATGGAGGAGCAGAGCGTCCCGTGGTGGCGCGACAGCCGGCGGCGCACCCGTGCGGTGGTGGGTGTCTTCCTGGCCCTGGCCCTGGCCGGCATCCTGTTCCCCGCCTTCACCAACTACCTGTTTGCCGGCGACCAGCGGGTGCTCGTCGTGACGATGGACCAGGACGCCGACCAGGCCGACAGGGACCGGCTGAAGGAGGCCTGCGGGCAGCTGCCCGGGGTCTCCGTCGTCGCCGACCGCGGCAACCCCGACCCGCGCGTCCAGGGCCGCTTCGCCGTGCGCTTCGACATCGCCGACATCACCCAGCGGCAGGAGACGGCACTGGCGGCGTGCGTCAACCAGCAGGAGGGCGTGCGCGGCTTCCTGACCGAGAACGACGGCAACTAGCGGGACTGACTCCCGGGGTGTTGGGTATGCGCCAGGAACCTGGAGGTGGTGCGTGGGGCTCAAGGACGTCTTGCTCAGCTGGCCGGTCTACCGGCAGCTGACCGGGGACGACCCGCTCGGCCGTGGTGCCGCGGCGCAGTCGCAGCGGACGGCAGACCTGCAGCCCCGCACGGCCACCGCCGACCGCGTCGCGCGCAGCGTCTGCCCCTACTGCGCCGTCGGCTGTGGCCAGCTCGTCTACGTCAAGGACGAGAAGGTCGTGCAGATCGAGGGCGACCCGGACTCCCCGGTGAGCCGCGGCCGGCTGTGCCCCAAGGGCTCGGCCAGCGAGCAGCTGGTGAACAGCCCGCGCCGCCAGAAGACCGTCCTCTACCGGCGCCCCCACGGCACCGAGTGGGAGGAGCTCGACCTCGACACCGCGACCCGCATGGTGGCCGACCGGGTGCTCGAGACGCGCGAGCGCACCTGGCAGGACCTCGACCACGACGGCAAGCGCGTGAACCGCACGCTCGGCTTCGCGAGCCTGGGAGGGGCCACCCTCGACAACGAGTAGAACTACCTCATCAAGAAGATGTTCACGGAGCTGGGCGCGGTCCAGATCGAGAACCAGGCCCGCATATGACTCAGCTCCACCGTCCCCAGTCTGGGGGCCTCGTTCGGACGTGGCGGTGCCACGGGACCGCAGCAGGACCTGGCGAACGCTGACTGCATCGTCATCCAGGGCTCGAACATGGCCGAGTGCCACCCGGTCGGGTTCCAGTGGGTGATGGAGGCCAAGGCGCGCGGGGCCAAGGTCATCCACATCGACCCGCGCTTCACCCGCACGTCCGCTCACGCCGACCAGCACGTCCCGATCCGCGCGGGCAGCGACATCGTGTTCCTGGGCGCGCTGATCAAGTACATCCTCGACAACGAGAAGTACTTCAGGGAGTACGTCGTCGCGTACACGAACGCGGCCACCCTCGTGGGCGAGGACTTCCAGGACGTCGACGAGCACGACGGCCTGTTCTCCGGCTACGACCCGGAGACGGGCACCTACGACACGGCCTCCTGGTCCTACGCCGGTCACGCTGACGACGGCGAGAAGGAGGAGTCGGAGCACTCGCAGCGCGAGCGCGGCGCCGGCCACGAGCTCGGCGGCCGCGGCGCGAACCTCGAGAGCGCCGAGGTGCAGCGCGACGAGACGCTGCAGCACCCGCAGACCGTCTTCCAGGTCCTGAAGAGGCACTACGCGCGCTACACCCCCGAGCTCGTGCAGGAGGTGTGCGGCGTCCCGCCGGAGGCCTTCCTCGAGGTGGCCGAGGCGGTCACGAGCAACAGCGGCCGCGAGCGCACCACCGCGTGGGTCTACTCGGTCGGGTGGACCCAGCACTCGGTCGGCGTCCAGTACATCCGCGGCGCCGCCATCATCCAGCTGCTGCTGGGGAACATGGGCCGGCCAGGGGGCGGCATCCTCGCGCTGCGCGGGCACGCCAGCATCCAGGGGTCGACCGACATCCCGACGCTCTACAACCTGCTGCCCGGCTACCTGCCGATGCCCAAGGCAGGGGAGCACGACGACTTCGAGGCCTACCTCGACAGTGTCCGGAACAAGGACCAGAAGGGCTTCTGGACCCAGGCGGACGCCTACACCGTCAGCCTGCTCAAGGCGTGGTTCGGCCAGGCGGCGACAGCCGAGAACGGCTACGGCTTCGACTGGCTGCCCCGCATCAGCGGCGACCACGGCACGTACCGCACGGTGCTGGACATGCTCGACGACAAGGTCGAGGGCTACTTCCTGCTCGGCCAGAACCCCGCCGTCGGGTCAGCGCAGGGCAAGATCCAGCGCCTGGCCATGTCGCACCTCAAGTGGCTCGTCGTGCGCGACCTCAACCTGATCGAGTCCGCGACGTTCTGGAAGGACGCGCCGGAGATCGCCACCGGCGAGCTGCGCACCGAGGACATCGGCACGGAGGTGTTCTTCTTCCCCGCCGCCGCGCACACGGAGAAGGAGGGCACGTTCACTCAGACGCAGCGGATGCTGCAGTGGCGGCACAAGGCGATCGAGCCGGAGTTCGACCGCCGCAGCGAGCTGCACTTCATCTTCAACCTGGGCCGGATCGCCAAGCAGCGGCTTGCCGGGTCGACGCTCGAGCGCGACCGGGCCATCCAGGCGATGACGTGGGACTACCCCGTCGAGCACGGCACGGAGGAGCCCAGCGGGCGCGCCATCCTGCGCGAGATCAACGGCTTCCACCTGACCGGCGAGCGGGCGGGGGAGCTGCTCGACGGATTCACGGACATGAGGGCGGACGGCTCGACCAGCGGCGGCTGCTGGATCTACAGCGGCGTCTACGCGGGGAACGTCAACCGCGCGGAGCGGCGGACCCCGCTCCAGGAGTCCCAGTGGGGGTGGGCCTGGCCGATGGACCGCCGCGTGCTCTACAACCGGGCGTCCGCAGACCCGCAGGGCCGGCCGTGGAGCGAGCGCAAGGCGCTGGTCTGGTGGGACGAGGAGCAGGGAAAGTGGGTGGGCCATGACGTTCCGGACTTCCAGCTCACCAAGCCACCGGGCTACCGGCCCGAGCCCGGCTCGACCGGTCCGGACGCCCTCGCCGGCGACGACCCGTTCATCATGCAGGCTGACGGCAAGGGCTGGCTGTACGCCCCGACCGGTCTGCTCGACGGCCCGCTGCCGTCGCACTACGAGCCGCACGAGTCGCCGGTGAAGAACGCGCTGTACGGCCAGCAGACCAACCCCACGCGCATGGTCTACCGGCGCAAGGAGAACCTCTCGAACCCGTCCGCGGGCGAGCCGGGTGCGGAGGTCTTCCCGTACGTGTTCACGACCTACCGGCTGACCGAGCACCACACCGCGGGCGGCATGAGCCGGTGGCTCCCGTACCTCGCCGAGCTGCAGCCGGAGATGTTCGCCGAGGTGTCGCCGGAGCTGGCCGCCGAGCAGGGGCTCGAGCACCTGGGCTACGCCACGATCGTCACCGCCCGCACCGCCATCGAGGCCCGCGTGCTGGTGACGGACCGGATGGCGCCGTTGCGGATCGGCGAGAAGACGGTGCACCAGATCGGGCTGCCGTACCACTGGGGGCAGGGCGACCAGGCCTACGTCACCGGCGACTCGGCGAACGACCTGTTCGTGCTCTCGCTCGACCCCAACGTCTTCATCCAGGAGTGCAAGGCCGCCTCGTGCGACATCCAGCCGGGCCGGCGGCCGACCGGACCGGCCCTGCTCGACTACGTCGAGGAGTACCGCCGCCGGGCCGGCATCACGACCGAGACGGGCAACCGGCTCCTGACCAGGGACGACCCTTGAGCACCAGCTTCTACGGCCCCCTCGACCCGGCGCCGGACGCGGGCTGGACCGACGCCCCGCCGCGCAAGGGCTTCTTCACCGACACGTCGATCTGCATCGGCTGCAAGGCCTGCGAGGTGGCGTGCAAGGAGTGGAACGCCGTGCCCGATGACGGCTTCACGCTGCTCGGGTCGTCGTACGACAACACGGGGGCGCTCGGCGCCAGCACGTGGCGGCACGTCGCGTTCATCGAGCAGAGCCCGGCCTCGGACGTGCTCAACCGGGTGGGCGACAGCGCGCTGACCGGCGACCGCAACGCGCTCGGCACCGACACGACGAAGGTCGACCTCGGGATGCCGTCGTTCGACCTGCCCGGCATGGCGGTGGGGGCCGACGGCCGCACCGACTTCCGCTGGCTGATGGCCTCGGACGTCTGCAAGCACTGCACGCACGCCGGCTGCCTCGACGTCTGCCCGACCGGCGCGCTGTTCCGCACCGAGTTCGGGACGGTTGTCGTGCAGGACGACATCTGCAACGGCTGCGGCTACTGCGTCCCGGCCTGCCCCTTCGGCGTCATCGACCGGCGGGTCGGCGAGAAGGGGGTCACCAAGAACGAGGGCATCGCGCAGAAGTGCACCCTCTGCTACGACCGCATCGGCGACGGGCTCACCCCCGCCTGCGCCAAGGCCTGCCCGACCACCTCCATCCAGTTCGGCGACCTGGACGAGCTGCGCGAGCGGGCGGAGCAGCGGGTGGAGGCGATGCACGCGCAGGGCATCAGCTCCGCGCGGCTGTACGGCGAGGACCCCACCGACGGCGTCGGGGGAGTGGGCGCGTTCTTCCTGCTGCTCGACGAGCCGGAGGTCTACGGCCTGCCGCCGGACCCGGTCGTGACGACCCGGGACCTGCCGGAGATGTGGCGCAAGGCGGGGCTGGCCGCACTGGCGATGCTGGCCGGCGCGGTTGCCGCGTTCGCCGGAGGCGGCAGGTGAGCGGAGAGCCCGGCACCCGCCGGCGCAAGGGCGGCGGCGGCCGCGAGCACGGCGAGCAGCCGATGGTGCCGCCGGCCGAGTTCACGTCGTACTACGGGCGTCCGGTCGTCAAGGCCTCCCCGTGGGAGCACGACATCCCGGCGTACCTGTTCATGGGTGGCGTCGCCGCCGGATCTTCGCTGCTGTCGGCGGGCGCGGACCTCACCGACCGCCCTGTGCTCCGCCGGACCGGCCGCATCGGGGCGTTGGTGGGGCTGACGCTGTCGATGCTCGCGCTGGTCAAGGACCTCGGCCGGCCGGAGCGGTTCCACCACATGCTGCGAGTGGCCAAGCCGACGTCGCCGATGTCGGTCGGCACCTGGATCCTCACGCTGTACGGGCCGTTCGCCGGGCTGGCCGGCACGGCCGAGCTGCTGCCCCCGCGGCTGCGGCGGACGCTGCCGGGTCGGCTGCTCGGCTGGTCCGCGCGTCCGGCCGGGCTGACCGCGGCGGTCGTGGCCCCGGCGGTGGCGTCCTACACCGCGGTGCTGCTCACCAACACGGCGACGCCCACCTGGCACGCCGCGCACCGGCACCTGCCCTTCGTCTTCGTCGGCTCCGCGTCCGCCGCCTCCGGGGGGCTCGGCCTGCTCGCGGCGCCGCTGTCAGAGGCCTCGCCTGCCCGCCGCTTGGCGGTCGCCGGCGCAGTGCTGGAGCTGGCCGTCGAGCGCCACATGGAGGCCGGCATGGGCATCACGGCCGAGCCGCTGCACGACGGTCATGCCGGCACCCTGATGCGGGCGAGCAAGGCGCTGACGGCGGCCGGCGCCGTCGGCGCGGTGCTGGGCCGCCGCAGCCGTCTGCTGTCCGCCGTCTCGGGCGCGGCGCTGATGGCCGGCTCGGCCTGCCTGCGCTTCGGCGTCTTCGAGGCCGGCCAGGCCTCCGCGCGCGACCCGCGCTACACGGTGGTCCCGCAGCGCGAGCGGGTCGAGCAGCACGGCCGCACCCGGTCCGTGTAGTCCTTCGCGCTCCAGCGGGTACCCCTCCGTCGGCCCGACCAGGGGCCCGGACGGGAGAGCCGACATGGTCAGCACCTCGGACAACCCCACGAAGGGGCGGTGGGGGCTCGTCCTCGCCGCGCTGCTGCTGCAGTTCTCGATCGGCGCGGTCTACGCGTGGAGCATCTTCAGCAAGGCGCTGCAGTCGGAGGACTCCGCCTTCGCGCTGAGCAAGGTGCAGGCCTCGCTGCCCTTCACGGTCACCATCGGCATGATCTTCCTCGGCGCCTTCATCGGCGGCCGCTGGCAGGACCGCGCCGGCCCCCGTCCGGTCGCCCTCACCGGCGGCGTCGTCTACGGCCTCGGCATCATCGGCGCCTCGCTCGCCTCGTCAGCGGACGACCTGTGGCTGCTCGTCCTCAGCTACGGCGTCGTCGGCGGCTTCGGGCTCGGGCTGGCCTACATCGTGCCGATCGCCATGCTGCTCAAGTGGTTCCCGGACAAGCGCGGCCTCATCACCGGCCTGGCGGTCGGCGGCTTCGGCTTCGGCGCGGTGCTCACCTCGCCGGTCGCCCAGGCCCTCATCGAGCGCAACCGCGAGGTGCCGACCCGCGCCTTCCTGCCGCTGGGCATCGCCTACCTGCTGATGTCGCTGGCCGGTGCGGCGTTCTTCCGCAACCCGCCGGAGGGGTACGCCGTCCCCGGCTGGTCGCCCGCCGCCGGCTCGGGCGGGGCAGGGCTGCGCGACTACACGACGGGCGAGGCGCTGCGCACGCCGCAGTGGTACCTGCTCACCGCGATCCTCACGCTGAACGTCGCGGCCGGCATCGCGCTCATCAGCCAGGCCGCCGCGTCGGCCAGCGACATCGCCGGCTACAGCGCGGCCGCGGCTGCCGGGGTGGTCGGCGTCTGGGCGATCTTCAACGGCGCGGGCCGGGTCGTGTGGGCGGCAGCCTCGGACAAGATCGGCCGCATGCCGGCGTTCGCCGCGATGCTCGCCCTGCAGGGCGTCTGCTTCCTGCTCATCCCGCACGCCGAGAACAAGGCCCTGTTCTTCGCGCTGGGCGCGGTCATCTACCTCTGCTACGGCGGCGCCTTCGGCACGATGCCGGCGACGGCCGGTGACTTCTTCGGCGTCACGTTCGCCGGTGCCATCTACGGCCTGATGCTGGTCGGCTGGAGCCTGGGCGGCGTCGTCGGCCCGCAGCTGGCCGCGGCCCTGGCAGGTGAGGGCGACTACGACCGCGCCTACACCGTCATCGGCGTCCTGGCGCTGGTGTCGGTCGCGCTGACCTTCCTCACCAAGCGCCCCCGCTCCGACGCGCTGGACCCGTACCCGGCGCCGGCCACGGCCGGGCCGAAGGTCCGGCGCTAGCGGACCTCGACCACCGCGTCGCGCCGCGCGACCACCTCGCCCACGACCGGGTACCCCGGCACCTCGCCGACCACGAGCAGGCCGCCGCTGGTCTGCGCGTCGGCCAGCAGCAGCAGCTCGTCCTCGGGCACGTCCGCCGACAGGTGCGGCCGCACCCAGTCGAGGTTGCGCCGGGTGCCGCCGCTGACGAAGCCGTCGCGCAGGGCCTCGCGGGCGCCGTCCAGGTAGGGGACCGCGGCGCTGTCGACCACGGCGGTGACCCCGCTCGCCCGCATCATCTTGTAGAGGTGCCCGAGCAGGCCGAAGCCCGTGACGTCCGTGGCGGCGCGTGCCCCGGCCGCCACCGCGGCCTGCCCGGCGTCCCGGTTCAGCCGGACCATGCTGTCGACCGCGTGCGCGAACACCTCGCCCGTGCTCTTGTGCCGGTTGTTGAGCACGCCGACGCCGAGCGGCTTGGACAGCGACAGCGGCAGGCCGGCCTTCGCCGCGTCGTTGCGCAGCAGGCGCTGGGGGTTGACGACGCCGGTGACGGCCATGCCGTACTTGGGCTCGGGGTC